>CAIXSE010000714.1 GCA_903921965.1 uncultured Thermoleophilia bacterium
GCCTTCCTCGCCGGCGACGCCGACGTGCTGGTGAGCACGTCGATCATCGAGAGCGGCATCGACATCCCCAGCGCCAACACGCTCCTCGTCGAGCGCGCCGACCTGCTCGGCCTCGCGCAGCTGTACCAGATCCGCGGGCGCATCGGGCGCAGCGACGCCCGCGCCTACGCCTACCTGCTGTACCCGAGCGAGGACCTGCTCACGAGCGAGGCCTCAGCGCGCCTGCAGACGCTGAGCGACCACACCGACCTCGGCGCCGGCTTCAAGATCGCGATGGCCGACCTCGAGATCCGCGGCGCCGGCAACCTGCTCGGCGACGAGCAGAGCGGCCACGTCGCCGCCGTCGGCTTCGAGATGTACGCGCAGATGCTCGAGGAGGCCGTCCAGGAACTGCAGGGCGAGCGGGCGGCGCTGCTGGCGCCGGTACGCGTCGACCTGCCCGTCACGGCCTACGTCCCGCCCGAGTACATCGCCTACGAGGCCACCAAGATCGACGCCCACAGGCGCATCGCGCGGGCGCGCTCTCTCGGCGAGCTCGGAGAGGTCCGCGCCGAGCTGGCCGACCGCTTCGGCGAGCCGCCCGAGCCGGTGGAGAACCTGCTCACGCTGCAGGCGATCCGCCTCAAGGCGGCGGAGCTCTCGGCCGCCGCCGTCACCTCGCGGGGCGGGCGCCTCCAGGTCGACGGCCTCGAGCTGGACGACGAGTGGGCGGCCCGCGTGCGAACCTCACTGCCGCGTGCGACGTACTTCAAGAAAGACCGCTACCTGAGCGTCCACAGGGAGCGGGCCGAGGAGAAGCTGCTGCGGTGGGTGGAGGCCACCCTCGATGCTATACTGGACGCCCGCGTTTCTTCAGGTCTGTCTTCTATTCCCGGGAGTGAACGTCTATGAAGAGAATCGTCATGGCTGCGTGTCTGCTCGGTCTGCTTGCGGCAGCCGTCTTCGCCGGCGCCTGCGGCAGTAGCGGCCCCCAGGTGCCGACCGGGGCGATCGCCGTGGTCGGCGACCAGACCGTCACCCAGGCGCAGTTCGATGAGATCTGGGCGCAGGCCAAGGCCCAGTACGCGTCCACCGAGGGCGCCCCGGCGTTCCCCAAAGAAGGCACGGCCGAGTACGACCAGCTCAAGGCCAGCATCGTCAACTACCTCGTCCAGAACGCCCTCATGACGCAGGAAGCGGCCACGATGAAGGTCACGGTGACCGCCAAGCAGATGGACGACCGCCTCAAGCAGATCACCGAGCAGGTCGGCGGCAAGAAGAAGCTCGACGCGCTGCTCAAGAAGCAGGGCGTGAACATGGAGCAGCTCAAGTCGCAGCTCAAGGCTCAGATGCTCCAGGAGGCCGTCAAGGCCAAGGTCGACGCGAAGGTCACCGTCACCGACGCCGAGGCCAAGAAGTACTTCGAAGACCCGGCCAACAAGTCGCAGTTCGTGGTGCCGGACCAGGTCACGGCGCGCCACGTGCTCGTCAAGACGGAGGCCGAGGCCGAGAAGGTCAAGGCTCTCCTCGAGGCCGACAACACCGACGCGGGCTGGAAGAAGATCGCCGCCGAGTACTCCACCGATCCCGGCTCGAAGGACAGCGGCGGCGCCCTCGGCTCGTTCGACGCCTCGCGCATGGTCAAGCCGTTCGCCGACGCCGCTTTCGCCCTCAAGGTCAACACGATCTCCGATCCCGTGAAGACCCAGTACGGCTGGCACGTCATCGAGGTCACCGCCAAGACCCCGGGCAGCAACCAGACGTTCGACCAGGCCAAGGCCGGCATCATCCAGACGCTCAAGTACCAGCGCTCCACCACCGCCTGGGACAAGTGGCTCAAGGACGTCATGAAGACCGTCGGCATCGCCTACGCCGCCGGCTTCGACCCGGCCGCGCTGACGGCCTCGCCGAGCCCGGCCGCGTCCGGCAGCCCGGCTCCGGCCTCCAGCGCCACGCCGTGACCTGACGGAGGCGCGGCCCGGCC
>CAIXSE010000715.1 GCA_903921965.1 uncultured Thermoleophilia bacterium
CCGGCGTCGTCGAGCCGCTGCGAGACGAAGAGGATGGCGTTCACCAGGAAGAGGGCGACGACCAGCATCATCCAGCCGCGCCAGTTGTTGCGCCGCGACGCTTCTTCGACCGCGACCAGCCGGGCGTCGCAGTAGCGGTCCACGGCGGTCCGGAGCTTCGCCGCCGTGTCGGCCTCGATGCCTCCGGGCGGCAGGCAGATGGTGAGGTCCAGGTGGTCGGTCCGCAGCCCGTCGCCGACGCGCGCCAGCACGTACTCGATGGCGGGGTCCACGCTGTACGGCTGGTACCACTCGGAGAACGGGTCGATGTCGGGCGTGCGGAAGAGGTCGTCGAGGCTGCGCAGGCGCAGAGTGACGGCGACGGTGCTCACGCCCTGCCCCCGGCGGCCTCCGCGCGCGGGAGCGCGACGGAGAAGGCGGCACCGCCGCCCGGCTCGCCCTCGCCCCACACGCGGCCGCCGTGTGCCTCTGCAGCACGCTGGACGATGGTGAGGCCGATGCCCGGACCGCCGTACTCACCGGCGGGAAGCCGTTCGAAGACCTGGAAGAGCTTGCCGGCGTACCGCACGACGATCCGGGTCTGCATGCTGGGACTCTCTTCCGGACGGCACCGACCCCAGGGCCGGGCTCCTGTCAGGCTCACGCATCATATCGGCAGGGGTAGACGCTTCCTACAACCGTCCCGGCGCCGCCGGGGGTCGTGGCGGGCGGGCCCGGTGGCCCCGCCGCCCGCCCTTCGGTAGACTCCTCGGGCCGTGAGCGAGACCGCCGACACCGCCGCCGTACAGGAGCCCAAGCCGGAGCGCCGGCCACGCGTGTTCAGCGGCATCCAGCCGTCCGGCACCATGCACCTCGGCAACTACCTCGGCGCGGTGCGCAACTGGGTCGCGATGCAGGACACGCACGACTGCATCTACTGCGCCGTCGACCTGCACGCGATCACCGTGCGGCAGGTGCGCGCCGAGCTGAGGCGCAACACGATCGACCTGGTCAACCTGCTGCTCGCCTCGGGCATCGACCCCGAGCGGTCCATCGTCTTCGTGCAGAGCCACGTGCCCGCGCACAGCGAGATGATGTGGCTGCTCAACACCATCACGTACATGGGCGAGCTGCGCCGCATGACGCAGTTCAAGGACAAGACCGCCGGGCAGGAGGGCGAGAGCATCGGCGTCGCGCTCTTCGACTACCCGGTGCTGCAGGCGGCCGACATCCTCCTGTACCAGGCCGACGCCGTGCCGGTGGGAGAGGACCAGAAGCAGCACGTGGAGCTCACGCGCGACATCGCCAGCCGCTTCAACAACGCCTTCGGCAAGACGTTCGTGGTCCCGGAGCCGCACATCAAGGCCGGCGGGGCCAGGGTCATGGGGCTCGACGACCCCACGCGCAAGATGAGCAAGAGCTCCGGCTCCGAGGGCAGCTACATCGCCATCATGGACAAGCCCGACGCCATCCGCCGCAAGATCAAGCGGGCGGTCACCGACTCGGGCACCGAGGTCCGCGGCGGCCCGGAGAAACCGGCCCTCACCAACCTGCTCGACATCTACAGCGCCCTGTCGGGCGAGACGGTCGCGGCCATCGAGCAGCGCTACGAAGGCAAGGGCTACGCCGACTTCAAGGCCGACCTCGGCGAAGTCGTCGTCGAGGCGCTGGCGCCCATCCAGGCGCGCATCCGCGAGCTCGAGGCCGACAAGAGCTACACCCTCGGCGTGCTCAAGCGGGGCGCCGAGCGGGCCGAGTCCATCGCGAGCCGCACGCTGGCCAAGGCCCGCGAGAGGATCGGGCTCGTCCCTCGCCCGTAGCGCTCGCCCCGCCGTGCCCGCGCCGGAGTGGCCGCGCGGCGCGGCTCCGCGATACACTAGCTGACCCAGACCCAGCGTCCCCTGCCCTGGAGGCACGATGATCCCGGACGAACTGATGAAGCGCCGCGGCGCGGCGGCGGTGATCGACCAGATGGTCGCGGAGCAG
>CAIXSE010000716.1 GCA_903921965.1 uncultured Thermoleophilia bacterium
CCCCCGAGGGTGAAGCCTCCGGGGCAGAGCGCGAGGCAGCGCTCGACCAGTTCCGCCGGGAAACGCACGGTGCCGCTCGTCTCGTCGACGTGGGCGCCGGCGGAGGCCAGGATCCGGCGCCCCTCGGGGGAGTCGCAGCGCATGCCCGTCCGGGCCAGCACCCCCAGGGTGCGCTCGTGCACCTGGGCGCGCTCGTCGGCGGTCAGGATCTCGAGCCTGGCCCTCACGCGGCCTCACCGGCCCCGTCGCCGGCGGCGAGCGCCGCGAGTTCCTCGTCGCCGGCCTGGGCCGCCGGCGTGGCCGGCCCGCCGAAAGCGCGGCGGAAGGCCAGGTAGCAGACGGGTCCCGAGGCGAGGGCCAGGAACCCCCCGATGCCGTACCACCCGACGTCGAGCCCCAGCAGCCGGAACCCTGTCACGCCGAGGATCTCGGTGCTGCGGTCGATGGCGTTGACGTAGATCGTGAAGAGCACGATCGCGATCGGCGGGATCACCATGAGCGTCATGCCGGTCGTCCCGAGCGGCACCCGGAACGGCCGTCGCAGGCCGGGCTCCTTGAGCCGCAGGGCGACGGCGGCCACGAAGATCAGCACGTACGACGCCGTGAAGAGGATCACGTCGATCACCACGAGGTTCTGGAACGGGCCGACGATGAGCACGGCGTTGAGCGCGGCCATCAGCAGGATCGCCGCGACCGGCGTGCCGAAGCGGCGGCTCACGCGCGAGGCCGAGGCGGGGAAGAGGCGGTCGGCCGAGAGCGCGAACAGCGGCCTCGCGCCCGAGGCCAGGTAGTCGAGGTAGAGGGCGAGGTTGCCGAGCAGGGCCGAAGCCAGCAGCGCCACGCCGAGGGCCGAGCCGCCGAGGGCCCTGCCGATTTCCACGAACGAGACGTAGCCGTCGCCGGCCTGGGTGGCCCAGGAGTCCCAGTGGCCGTAGCCGGCCAGACCCGCCACCGTGGGCAGGACGTACATCGCGATGATGAACGGCACCGCGAGGAGCAGCGCGCGCGGGATCACGCGCTGGGGCTCGCGGATCTCCCCCGACAGCGTCGACATCGACTCGTACCCCGAGTACATCCACACCCCGATCGCCAGCCCCAGTCCCAGGGCACCGTTGGTCCCGAAGAAGGGTACGCCCGGCGGCGTGACCGGCGTGAGCGGGTTGAACTGCCACTTCGCCAGTCCGACCACGATGAGGACCAGGAACGGCGCGATGATGAGCACCGAGAACACCGTCGAGCTGAGCGCCACGAGCTTCACCCCGAACACGTTGACCAGCGTGAACACCGCGATGACCGCCCAGCAGATCCCGTAGAACCAGAGCTGGCCGAACCCCAGCCAGTTCTGGAGATAGCTCACGGCCAGCACCACGTACACCGACGAGTCGACGAAGATGGAGAGCGACCACCACCACGCCGTCTGGAACCCCCAGAAGTCGCCGAGCCCCCTGCGCGCCCAGATGTAGAAGCCGCCCTCGCCGGGCAGCGCCGAGCCCAGCTCGCTGGCCACCAGGGCCATCGGCAGGCTCCACAGCAGCGGCAGCAGGACCAGCAGCAGGATGGTGAGCCCCGGTCCGGACCACGACACCATGTCCTCGAGGCCGAACGACCCGCCCGACACGAGGATGTAGATCATGAAGAAGACCGTGACCAGGCGGACCCTCGTGCGTTTGAGGCCGCCGCTCCGGGTGGGGGTCTCGATCGCGGTGGCTGTCTCCATCGGCACGCTCCGTGGGCGGGGCTCGCGGTGTCGTCCCGGAGTATGCGCACGCCGGTGCGGGGCTGTCAGGGCGGATTCTTGGGCAAAGCTGGCGGTGTTGACCGGCTCGCGCCCCCGGGCTAGCGTGCGGGCATGTCCACGTACCTCAGCGTGCAGCTCGCCGCACGGCGGCTCGGCGTGTCCACCGACACGATCCGCCGCTGGACCGACGCCGGGTTCCTCCCGTGCATCCGCACGGCGGGGGGCCACCGGCGCATGCGGCGCGAGGACGTGGACGAGCTCGCGCTGCTGATCGGCGACAGCGACCAGGCGGCCGCGCGCCTCGCGCGCGAACGCGAGGTCGACACGCTGGTCGACGCGTCCATCGCGCTGACCAGCAGGCTCGACCTGGCCGAGCTGCTCGGCGAGATCGCGCGCCGGGTCACGGCGATCCTCGACTGCCACTTCTGCAGCGTCTCGGAGTACGACTCCGAGACCGGCGTCGTGTCGGTGCTCGCCGACTACGACCGCAACGGCCGCCGCGTGGCCGACTGGGAGCCGTACCTCCTCAAGGACTACCCGTACACGTACAGCATCGTCGAGGCGCAGGAGCTGGGAGTTGTCACCGTCGGCGACCCGGCGGCCGACCCGGCCGAGACGGCGTCACTGCGCCAGTGGGGCGACAAGACCATGCTGCTCGTCCCGCTGGTGTACGGGGGGCGCACGGTCGGGACGCTCGAGGTCTACGACCACGAGAGGGAGCGGCGCTTCACGCGCCAGGAGCTGCGGCTGGCGCGCGCGCTCGCCGGCCTCGCGGCGGTCGCCCTCCAGAACGCCGGCGTGTTCGCGCGCCTCGCCCGTGCGGACGGCGGCGAGCGGTCGCTGGCCGACGCCGTGGACGCCGTCGCCGCCGGCCTGCCGCGGCTCGCGGCCGGCGGGTCGGAGGAGGGCGTGCTGCGCGAGGCCGCCGGGCTGGCCCGCCTCGCGCTCGGGGCCTCGGCGGCCGAGGCCGCGTGGGGCGGCGTCGCGGCGCGAGCCGGGGAGGCGGAGGGCCGGCGGCCGACGGATCCGCCCGGTGCGGACCTCGCGGTCGAGGAGGTCACGCCGGCCGGGACGCTGATCCTGCGCGTCACGCTGCCGCGGGCCGCGCGCGGCCACGAGGAGCGCGTGCTGCGCCTGGTGGCCGCCTCCGCGGCGCAGGTCCTGCAGCCGCGGGCCTGACGCGGCGCTCCGGGCCGCTCGCGCTCAGGGCCGCCGCGCGGCCCAGGCGGCGAGCACCTCGTCGATACGCTCCTCGGCGCCCGGCGGCAGCGGCGGCGCCGTGTGGGTCGCCAGCAGCTCCTCGGCGCGTGCGGCCGCGGCCTGCACCACCGAGCGTGCGCCGCCCTCGGCCGGGCTCCCGCGCCGGAACACGCGCGGCTGCCAGATCGCGGTGCGCGCCAGGTGGCGCGTGCTGCGGCGCCCGAGGTAGTGGCCGCCGATGCCGACCGCGAGGATGTCGTCGAGCAGCGCCGCGGCCTCGTCTATGGGGTCGTCGCGCAGGTAGCGGCGGATCGCGCCGAGCTGGTCGTCGTCCAGGACGAGCTTGGCGAGGCTCGAGCACTGCACGCCGTCGAGGCTGCCGGCGGCGATCAGCGAGTCGGCGCCGGCGAGGGCCGCGACGAGGCCCGTCATGCCTCCCTCCGAGCCGGCCTGGAAGTCGCTCTCCCGGGCGTCCGGCGAGATGCCCGTCGCCTGCGTCGGCAGGCCGCAGCGCCGGCTCCTCTGCACGCAGACGAGGTTGATGAGGCCGCTCTCCGGCGCCGCCGAGAGGTAGCCGCCGCCGCGCACGTCGGCCACGGCGGCCCCCACGCCGGCGGCGAGCGGGCAGCCCGGGGCGGCGAGCTGGTAGAGCACCACCGCCGAGAGCAGCTCGGCGAGGTAGACGATGCACGTGCCGAGCGGCGTCATGGGGCCGGTGGTGCCGGCCTGCGGCATGGGCAGCACGAAGATCGGCACGCCCCGTGCCGCCAGCTCCAGGCCGGCCTCGGTCATCTCGCGGTCGTGCTGCAGCGGCGCGATCGTGCAGATGGTCACGGAGAAGCAGGGGCGCTCGCGCAGCGGCACGCCCGCAGCCGCCTCGTACACGGCCAGGACCGGCTCCACGAGCTCCGGTGTGCGGACCTCGTCCTGCACGTGCTTGCCGGTGTTGCGCGCCACGACCGCCTGCATGACGAGGGGCATGGACCAGGCGTCCACATCGCCCGCCTGCGGCGAGGGCCAGACGACGTCGATCTCGCCGAGGGCGTCGCAGAGCCGGGTGACGGCGGCGAGGTCGGCGGCGGTGCCCTCGCGGCGGGCGCCGCCGGGCTCGTCGAGCACGTACGTCGTCATGCCGTCGCTCGTGGTCACAAGCCGGCCGCCGCCGAGCACGTGGTCGTGCTCGGGGAGCCGGCCGGCCAGGAGCACCTGCCGCGGCGCGGTGCGGAGCGCCGCCTCGATCACGTCAGCGCCGAGCTTCGCCGTCAGCCGCTCGCGGTCGACCTCCACGCCCGCCGCCTCGAGCACGTCGAGGGCCTTGTGGGAGTTGTAGGCCACGCCCGTGCGCGCCAGCACCTCCAGGGCCTTCTCGTGGATGAAGTCGCCCTCGCCGGGCGAGAGGTACTCGATGCGGGCGCGCGCCACGGCGGCCTCCTTCCCCGGCCGGCCGGCGGCCGGCGCTCGTGTCGGCACGAGTATCCGGGCGCCGGGCGCCCGTCGCCACGGGCGATTCTTGGGCAAACCTCGCGCCGTCTCTTGAGCTCGGGCCGCTGCTGGGGTTTCTTCAGGGCGTACCATGACCCGGTCCGACCCGAGAGGAGCCCATGGAGCCCGGCATCCCCACACGCATGGGGGACGGTTCGCTCGTCCGCCTGACGCGTTCGGAGCTGCGCGCCGACCTCGAAGACGGTACGGCGCTCGGCGCGAAGCGTGCCCGGGTCGAGCCGCTCGAAGGGGCCGAACTCGATCACCTGCTCGACATCTTCGCCTCTCCGGCGAGGTTCTCGGCCGTCGACATCGGCGACGAGGTCGTGCTCACCTACGACGGCACCGGCACCCAGCAGGCGGAGCGCATCGACGGCCTGGTCGTCTACGAGCAGTTCCTCGGGGCCGACTCGGGCGAGCTCTTCCACCAGGATTACTGCTACAACGCCGCCGCCAAGCTGGTGGCCGGCGAGGCCCGGGCGATGCACGACGCCCAGCACCGGCTCACGATGCCGCTGCACTACGGCTCGCAGGCCGACCTGGGCCGGTACTCGATGCCCGACGGGCCCGTCCCCAACTGGGCGGAGCTCCTGCCGCTCGGCCGCACGGACGAGGCGCGCGCGGCGCAGGAGGCGGCGGTCGCGTTCGCGACCGCCGACATGCGCCGCGTCGCCGAGGCGCTCTGGGAGGCCGGCGCCGACGGGCTCGACTTCGACACCAGCGGCGCCGCCGGCGACGCCGAGTTCCTCGCCGTGCTCGAGGTCGTGCGCGGCCTGCGCCGCGACCACCCCACCATGAGCATCGAGGTCGGCATGGCCTCGGAGTTCGTGCTGGGGATGCACGGCCGGGTCGAGTTCGACGGCGTGCGCCTCGCCGGGCTCTGGCCGCGCGACCAGCTCCGCCTCGTCGAGAGTGCCGGGGCCACCGTCTTCGGCCCTTGCGTCAACGTCAACACCGGGCGCTCCGTGGCCTGGAACGTCGCCCGGGCGGTCACGATCCTCAAGCCGTGCGTCGCGGCCGCCACCATCCCCGTGCACGTCAACGCCGGCATGGGCGTCGGCGGCGTGCCGATGAGCGTCTGCCCGCCCGCCGACGCCGTCTCGCGCGCCGGGAGGGCCTTCGTCGACCTGCTCCACGTGGACGGGTTGTAGGTCGGGACCGGCGACATCTTCGGGATGCCCGCCGCCCACGCGGCCGCCTGCGGGATGAACGGGCTGCGCGCCGCCGGAGACCTGGTGGCGAGGATACAGCTCACGCGGGGGATGAGGCTCCCGGAGGCGAAGCGGGTGGTGGCTGAGCGGCTCGGCGTGAGCACGGGCGACCTCTCCGACTGCGTCGCCATGCAGGAGGTGCGCGGCGAGCTGGGCCTCGGCCGCATCATCGACTCCGAGGCCCCGTACCCGGGGGCGGCGACGGCGATGGAGGCGAAGATCAACATCGCCGAGCTGTTCGACCTGCCGATCAACTGCGTCGACCGGTTCCTCGAGCAGAGCTCGGCGGTCCGGCGCGCGCCCGGGCAGTCGTCGTGAGGGCGCGCGGCATGCCGCAGGGGAACGGGCGTGCGCACCTGAAGGAGGTGCCGGCGGGCGACCTTGCGAGGCAGCCGCTGCAGCCGCTGCGCGCCGACCTCCGCCTGCAGGCGCACGACGACGAGCGGCTGCGGCCCCTCGTGGAGGCCACGTACGCCCTGCTCGCGAAGACGGGCGTCAAGTGCCGCTCGCAGCGCGGACTCGACCTGTTCGCACGGGCGGGCGCGGAGGTCCACGAGG
>CAIXSE010000717.1 GCA_903921965.1 uncultured Thermoleophilia bacterium
AACGGCACGCCGGCCGTGCGCCGCTCGGCCGCGGCCAGCCGCGAGCGCGAGACCACGGCGAGCCCGAGCCCGTAGAGGATCCACAGCGGCGCGAAGCTCACCGAGCTGCTCGGCCCCACGGCGCCCACCGTCCAGCCGAGCAGGGCGAGCACGGTGCCGCTGGCGAGGTACCGCGTGAGCTGGTCGGGGTCGCCGCGCGCGATGGGCCACAGCGCCAGCACCAGCATGACGAAGAACACGAGGTGCAGGGCGAAGCCGATGATGCCGCCGTCGGCGTACGTCTCGAGCCACCAGTCGTGGAGGTTGGAGATGCCGAGCGCCGTGGTCCCGGACGAGATGATGACCTCGGCCTGGCCGGGGCCGGCCCCCACGAGGAAGGTGCCGCCGGCGATCTCGAAGCCGCGGCTCGTGAGGCTGGTCCGGATCTCGCCCGAGCCCTTGCCGGCCTGCGCCTGGCTGAGCAGCGATTCGAGGCGGAACTGGCGCAGCATGTCGCTGCTCGAGTTGTTGAACAGCAGATACGCGCCGGCCACGACGATGAGCACGGCCACGGCGGCGCCGATGATCTTGCCGGTGCGCGCCGAGAGCCGCGCCTTGAGGTGCCAGAACAGCACGACCGCGGCGAGCGTCGAGATGCCGGCCGCCACGAGGCTCGAGCGCGAGCCGGTGCGCACGAACGCCGCGCCGCCCAGGGCGATGAGGAACAGGTCGAGCAGCAGCCAGCGCGCCTTCCGCGTGAAGAAGAAGGCGCACAGCATGAACGGCCAGCAGAACGCGAGGTACGTGGCGAGGTCGTTCTGGTTCACGAACACGCTGGTGACGGCGTAGGTCTGCGAGGTGACGGCGGTGATGAGGCGCGAGGTCGGCAGGCGCACGCCGAAGCGCGCCTCGAGCATGCTGAAGCCGGCCACGAAGAGGTAGGCGAGCACCAGGAAGCCGCCGAGCCACAGCAGGCTGCGGCGGCTCGCCCCGCACGCCGCCGTGGCGAGCAGGAGCGCCATCATCGTGAACACGATGGCGAGGTAGTCGAAGGCGGCGGCCTTGTCGGCCGACCAGGCCACGGCGATCAGAAGCCAGAGGAACCAGAGCACGATGGGCAGGGCGACGTCCTGCGCCGCGAACGGCAGCGGCTTGCGGCGCACGATCAGGTACGTCACGCCGAGTGCGACGATGCCGCCCAGGACGAGGCGGAAGAGGAACAGCTGGGGCGCGGCCGGGAGCGCGAACGACGGGCCGAGCAGGGCCGCGGCCGGCAGCACGACCAGGCCCGCGACGAGCACGGAGCTCACGTGCAGCCGCGCCAGGCGGCGGCGGGCGAGCAGGACGAAGGCGACCGCGGCGACGGCGACGAGCAGCCCGAGCGCCGGCAGCGGCTTGCGCACGAGCGCCGCGGCCAGGAGGACGGTGAGCAGGACGCCGCCGCCGATCGCGAGGACGTCGCCGCGCGCGAAACGGGTCTTCGCCGGAGCGGGGGCCGCGGCTGGTCCGGCGTGGGAGTTCATGGACGGATTCTACCGCGCGTGGCGGGCGCCGGTCCCGGGCAGGCCGTCCAGGATGCCGGCCAGCTCGTGGGTGAGGCGGCCCAGCTCGTAGCGCTGCAGGGCCGTCTGGTCGGCGACGGGCGCCGAGCCGTCGCGCGCCGCCCGCACGAAGGCCGCCAGCGGCTCGCTCATCGGGTCGTCGGGCAGCACGCACGTGCCGCCGCCGACCTCGTCGAACAGTGCTCGGGCGGCGGAGCCGGCCGGCGAGATGGCGAAGACCGGCCGGCCGGCCTGCAGGTACTCGAAGACCTTACTGGACATGGCCTCGGGCTTGCGGCCGTTCACGAGGAGCAGGCCGCGCGCCGCGCGCTGGTATCCGAGGGCGCGGCCGTGCGGCACGAAGGGCTCGACACGGACGCGCTCGCCGAGGCCCAGCCGGTCGGCGTCGGGCCGCACGCGGCTCTCGTCGACGCCGACGAACAGCGCCTTCACGTCGGGCGGCTGTGCCGCGAGCGCCGTGAGGAACGCCGTGACCTGCTGCTCGCGCCCGTACAGCCGCCCGGTGTGCACGATCCAGAAGCCCTCGCCGAGCGCGACGTCGTCGGCTCGCTCGGCGAGGTCGAACCCGTTGGGCAGCACGTGCGCGCGGCCCTGCAGCCAGGGGTGCCGCGCCACGAGGTCGTCCACGATCGGCCGGTTCACCGCCGTCACGGCGGCGGCGTGACGCAGCGCCCACGCCTCGAGGCGGCGGTGAGCCTCCCGGTGCGCCGCCGTCGGGTACTTCCTGAACATGTAGGTCGACCAGGGGTCGCGGTAGTCGGCCAGCCAGGGCAGGCCCGTCTGCCGCGACAGCAGAGCGGCCGTGAGGTGCACCGAGGGCCGCGGCGAGCTCGAGAAGATGACGTCGCAGCGCTCGCCTCGGCCCTGCTCTTCGCGCAGCAGCTCGCGGCCCTTCCAGGCGGCCGGCGCGACCCAGCCGAAGTACGGGTCGGGCACCGCGACCCAGCTGTTCACCCGCGTCGCGCGCCTGCCGCCGCCGAGCAGCCGCTTCGGCCACGGCACCGGCACGCGGACCACGCGCACGCCGGGCGGCTCTGCCGCCGGCCCGGCCGCTTTCGGCGCCAGCACCGTCGCCTGCCAGCCTTCGTCCGGCAGGTGGCGCAGGAAGCGGACGACGCGCGTCGTCCCCGCGCTCGCCATGGGCGGGTACGGGTTGGCGATCACGAGGAGTCGTGGCATCAGGCCTCCGCTGGAGGTGTGGAGCCCGGCGCGGCGTCGCGCGGCACGTCCGGCCGCGCCGCCTTGGGAGCTGTCGCCCGGGCCGGCCCCGTCAGTGTCGCACGCCGGCCGGCAGGCCGAACGCCTCAGGTGCGCGGGCGACGACCGCGTCCACCAGCTTCCGCGCGTTGGAGCGCTTGAAGTGGAACCCGTCGTAGAACGCGTCCGGGTCGCCGCCGATGCTGGAGAGCTTGCTGAAGTCGAGGAGGCTGAACCCGTACTTCGCCTGCTGGCGCCGCAGGTAGGCCACGACCTCGCTGTGACGCCGGCCCCAGCCGGCGTCCTTGACGGCGGCGAGCAGCTTCGGGTGGAGCGGTGTGAGCACGATGACCTGCTGCGTGCCCATCTCGTCGAGCAGGGCGAGCGTCTTCTCGAAGTACTCCGTGGAACGCGGGAACAGCGCCGGGCTCGTGGTCGCGTACCGCTCGAGCGCCTGGTCGATGGAGCCCGCGAGCGCGTGCTTGAGGGTGCGGCCCTTCTCGACGGCGATGTCGTAGCGGTTCCGCAGCACCACGCCGTCGGGGCCGTACGTGGTGAGGGCGAGGTCGGTGCCCTCGGGCAGCTCGGCCTCGGTCTGCGGCAGCTTCTTCTTCTCGGCGGCGATGAGGCCGGAGGGGAACCAGTGGCTCAGGCGTTCGTCCTGCACCAGCCCCGGCGAGAGGCCTTGCTCGCGGAACGCTTCGACGTGGAGCAGCCACACCACCTGGATCGGCGTCCCCGGATCCTGGTCGTGAAGGAGGTTCACGAACGCCCAGGCGTCCTCCGGGCGGCCGTTCTGGAACGACAGGTTGAAGCCCGGGAGCCCGGTGAGCTTCTCGAACCGGGCGGGTTCGACGCGGGATGCCCGCGACCCGCCGAAGACGAGCAGGCGAGGCGTGTCCTCGCGCTTGTCGAGCATCCTGAGCTTGACGGCGCGGTCGGTGAGCACGAACGGGGTGCGCTGCTTCTGGATGAACAGCTGGAACGGCCGCGACACGGCGACGCCGGCGGTGATGCCGAGGATGAGGACGGCGAAGACGAGCAGACCGCCTGCCGGTGAGCGTCTGAGCCGGCGCCGTCCCCGGGCGCGGCCGTTGTCCCTGTCCTGACTCATGGCCGTGGGCATTCTACTATCGCTGCGGGCCGGCGTGCTGCCGCCCGCAACGTGACCTTCGGCCGCGCCGCGCTCGTTCCTGCCCGCCGCGGCGCCGGCCGCGCCCGTCCCGTTCCTGCCGCGCCGCGTCCTCATACCTGCGTGCTGCCGCCCTCGGCGATGTCCACTTCGGCCTCGAGCTCGGTCTCCTCCTCCTCGGCCTCGAGGTCGTCGGCCGAGAGCACGTCCGGGTCCCCGTGAACGGCGGCGGCCTCCCCGGCGGCGGCATCCCCGGCTGCGGCCACTCCGGCGCCGCCCTCCCCGGCGGCGAGCGCCGGCGCCGGGGCGGCCTCCCGGCGACTCCCCCCGCGCTTCAGGAGCCCGGCGATCTTCCGGCGTTCCGACGCCGTGAAGAAGCGCGTGACCCACAGTGTCAGCGGGAACAGCACGAGCGCCGGGGTCATCGCCAGCGTGCCCACGACGAGCTCGCCCAGCGGCTGGTACACGGTGACCCCCATCGCCCTGCCGATCGCCCAGCCGGCGCCCAGCGTGAGCGCCGTCGCGCCGGCGATCGTGACCAGCCGCCGCCACTCGTAGGGTACCGGGTAGTAGCGGTTCGAGACGAAGTAGACGAGCACCGCGAGGATCCCGAAGCCGATCGTCGTCGTCCACGCCGCCGCCCACATCCCGTACTCCGGCACCAGCAGGAAGTTCAGGCCGATGTTCACGCCAGAGGCGATGAGCGTGATGAACGGGATCAGGCGGTTCTTCTTGGCCACGTTCGCGCCGATCCAGAAGATGAAGTACAGGTTGTAGAGCGCGACCGAGAGCGTGAGGACGAACGTCGTCGGTCCCACCGACCAGAACTTCTGGTTGAGCAGCACGTGGATCACCAGGGGCAGGTAGAGGCCGACCAGCACCAGCAGGATGCCGTTGAACGCCATGAAGTACGTGGACGACCGCGCCACCATGTGCTTGTGTTTCTCCGTATCGTGCAGCTTGGCGTAGTGCCACTGCGGCCACGCCATGCGGAACGCCATCCCGACGATGTAGAGCGGCTGCGACAGCGAGTTGGCGACCGTGTACAGGCCGACCACGGCGATGCTCTGGTAGTGCAGCAGGAAGAAGCGGTCGCTGAGCTTCAGGAAGAAGAACGAGATGGCGGTGAACATGGCCGGGATCGCGAACCCCAGCATGGAGCGCATCAGCGCGCGGTCCCAGAGAAAGCGCAGGCGGGGGACGTAGAAGGGCAGGGCGGCGAGGTTGAGGATGACCGCCGTGACGAGGTTGGCGCCGAGGTACCCGGCGGGGCCCCAGTGGAAGACGGCGAGGAACACGACGGCCATGGGCACCTGGATGAGCACCCGGGCGATGGTGAACGAGGTGAACGTCCACGGCCGGTGCTCGAGGCGCATCAGCGTGAACGGCAGGTCGCTGAGGTTGGTGAAGAACAGCGTGGCCACGCCGATGTCGAAGTAGATCGCGTAGCCGCTGCCGTTCATGAGCAGGCTCGAGACCCACGGCATGAAGGCGATGAGCGCGCCGAGCAGCAGCGCCGGGTACAGGCACTTCACGTAGAAGACGTGGGTGATCACGTCGCTGCGGTGCCTCGGGTCCTTGTCGTCGAAGTAGAAGCGCGTGAAGGCGACGTCGAAGCCGAGCGTGACGAACACGTCGAGGAACGTGGTGACGGTGACGACCATGCCGACCACGCCGTAGTCCGCCTTGGTCATGAAGGCCGTGAACAGCG
>CAIXSE010000718.1 GCA_903921965.1 uncultured Thermoleophilia bacterium
CTCGACGCAGGTGCCGCCGAGCTGCTCGACGAGCGCGACCGTCTCGTCGAAGCGGGCGCGCACGCCGGGCTCGATGCCGGCGGCCAGGCACTCCTGCGGGATGCCGACACGGATGCCGTCCAGGCGCTCCGCGGACGGCAGGGCGACGGGCTCGGGCAGGGCCACGCTCGTGGCGTCGTTGCGGTCGTGGCCCACGATGTGCTGCAGCAGCAGCGCGCAGTCGAACACGGAGCGCGTCAGCGGACCGATCTGGTCGAGCGAGCTGGCGAAGGCGACGAGGCCGTAGCGGCTCACGGCGCCGTAGGTGGGCTTCATGCCGACGACGCCGCAGAGGGCGGCCGGCTGGCGGATGGAGCCGCCTGTGTCGCTGCCGAGCGCCCAGAGGGCCTCCCCGGCGGCGACGGCGGCGGCGGAGCCGCCGCTGGAGCCGCCCGGCACCGTGCTCAGGTCCCAGGGGTTGTGCGTGGGGTGGAAGGCCGAGTTCTCGGTGCTGGAGCCCATGGCGAACTCGTCCATGTTCGTCTTGCCGAGCATGACCACGTGGTCGTCCCACACCTGGCGCACGGCCGTGGCCGTGTACACCGGCATGTAGTTGTGCAGGATCTTCGAGGCGCACGTGGTGGTGACGCCCTCGGTGACCATGTTGTCCTTGATGGCGATGGGCAGGCCGGCCAGCGGGCCCCGCATCGCCTGCATCTCGCGGTCGACCTTGGTGGAGTACTTCGCCGTGTTGTCGGGCGTGAGGCGGACGTACGCCTTGACCTTGCCCTCGACCCTGTCGATCTGGTCGAGGTACACCTTGGCCAGCTCGGCGGCGGAGATCTCCCCGTCCACCAGCAGGCGCTTGGCCTCGCGGGCCTTGAGGCGCAGCGCGTCCACGCCGGTCACCCCATCCTCGGCACGCGGAAGCAGTCGTCGCTCACGGCGGGGGCGTTGCGCAGCGCCTCGGAGCGCTCCAGGCTCGGGCGCGGCCGGTCGGCGCGCATCACGTTGGCCACGTCGAGCACGTGCGCGGTGGGCCGCACCGCGGCGATGTCGAGCTCGCTCATCTTGTCGATGTGGGCGAGGATCTTGGCCAGCTCCCCGGCCATGCGCGCCACTTCGTCCTGTTCGAGACGCAGCCGGGCGAGCTTCGCGACGTAGCGGACGTCGTCTTCACCGATCATGGTGTGGCCTCCTGCGAGGGTCCGCGAAAAGCGGGACGGCTATGGTACTCCAGCCCTCCGGGGGAGACAAGAAAGGGCCCGCCGGCTGCTTCTGCAGCCGGCGGGCCCCTGCGATCGTCACTCGTCAGATGGGACGGACCGTGGAAGCCTGAAGCCCCTTGTCGCCCTCGGTGATCTCGAACTCGACCTTCTGGCCCTGGACGAGCGTCTTGTAGCCGTCCATGGTGATCTCGGAGTAGTGCACGAACAGGTCGTCACCGTCTTCCCGCTCGATGAAGCCGTACCCCTTCTCGTTGCTGAACCACTTCACGGTCCCCTGCGCCACGACTGCTGCCTCCTCCTTGAAGCTGAGCGCTGGCCCCGAAGGCCGTCGGTGCCCCCCATGTGGCGCCGCACGCGCGCGGCGAGCGTACACCCTGACCAGTAGTCTGTAAATGAACGTACTGAGGGCTTCTCAGGCGCCCGTCTCGCGGGCGAGGAGCTCCTCCCAGAGGCGGAAGAGGCGGTCCAGTCGCGCCGGGTCGGGATCGAGGAGTTCCTGTACGGCGAGGCCGTCGATCATCGCGACCATGAGAGAGGCCACGTCGCGGCGCCGCGCGACGGCGGCGTCCTCGTCGCCCGCTGCGGCGGGGCCGGCGGCCTCGCCCGCCATGCCGGCCGAGTAGAGGTCGCGGTACCACTCGTAGAGAGCCGCGACCCTGGCCCGGAGGTCGGCCTCCTGGACCACGTGCGGCAGCAGGGCGAAGAAGTCGCGGAACGCGTCGCGGTCGTCCGCGAGCTGACGGTCGGCGGCGACGAGCGCGTGCACGCGCCCGGACGTGGAGGGCAGCCCGCTGGCCCGCGCGACCGCCGCGAGACTCTGGTCGTGAGCGAGCGAGTCGACCACTGCCGCGACCAGCGCCGACTTGCTGCCGAAGTGGTACCGCACCGCGTCGCGATAGGCGCCGGCCTCGGCCGCGACCGCCTCGACGGTGAGCGCCTGGAAGCCGCCGCGTGCCAGCAGCACCCGCGCGGCGGCCACCAGTTTCGCCGCGACCGGCGAGAGCCCGGCCGGCTCGCCGCCCCCCGTCGTTGCAGTCCCGTCGCTCACGAGATAGAGTCCCCCTGTTCGGTCGGTTGTACGAACTATACCGCAAAACACCGGATTCCTCCGGTCAATCAGCCAGAGTCAGGGGGACCTCATGGACGAGCGGCTCAAGCAGGACGCGCTTCGCGAATCGACGAAGGCGCTGGAGCTGATGGCCAAGCCCACGCTCGACGCGGACGAGCAGCAGGCGGTCGTGGACGACTGCGTGCGCACCTTCCAGGAATTCGTCAATCCGGGCATCCTCGAGTACCGCAAATCGTGTTCGACCGACTACACGTCCGTGGAGTGGCGCGACGAGGGCAACGTCTTCTACGACATCCACGGCAAGGAGTTCATCGACTGCCTCGGCGGCTACGGCATCTACATGCTCGGGCACCGCCACCCGACCGTGCTCAAAGCCGTGATCGACCAGCTCGGTCACCAGGCCCTGCACTCGCAGGAGCTGCTCGACCCCATGCGCGGGTACGCCAGCGAGCTGCTCGCCATGCTCACGCCCGGCGACCTCCAGTACAGCTTCTTCTGCAACTCCGGCACCGAGGCCAACGAGGGCGCCCTCAAGCTCGCCAAGCTTCACGGCAAGCGCAAGAAGGCGAACCACAGCAACGGCATCATCAGCTGCCTGCGCGGCTTCCACGGCAAGTCCTTCGGCAGCCTCAGCGTGACCGGCAAGGCCGCCTGGCGCGAGCCCTTCTACCCGCTCGCGCCCAACGTGCGCTTCATCCCCTACGGCGACGCCGACGCGCTGCACAAGGAGCTGAAGGTCTGCGACACCATCGGCATGGACGTCTCGGCGTTCATCGCCGAGCCCGTGCAGGGCGAGGCCGGCGCGCACGTACCGCCCGACGACTTCTTCCCCAGGGTGCGCGAGATCTGCGACGAGTGGGGCATCCTCTTCATCGCCGACGAGGTGCAGACCGGCATGGGCCGCACCGGCACGCTGTGGGGCATCGACCACTGGGGCGTGGCGCCGGACATCATGACGCTGGGCAAGGCGCTCGGCGGCGCCGTGATCCCGGTGGGCTGCTTCATCTCCACACCCGAGGTCTTCGAGCCGCTCATGGAGAACCCGTACATGCACACCACCACGTTCGGCGGGAACCCCGTGGCCACGTCGGCCGTCATCGGCGCCCTGCACGCCACGCTCACGGAGGACATCCCGAAGCAGGCGGCGGACAAGGGCGCCTGGCTCAAGGCGCGGTTCCTGGAGCTGCAGCAGAAGTACCCGGACCTGCTCGAGGAGGTCCGCGGCCTGGGTCTGCTCATCGGGCTCGAGTACACGAGCGAGGAGGCCGGCTACGCGGTGGCCACCGGCCTCTTCGGCGAGGGCGTGCTCACCGGCGGTACGCTGTTCAGCGCCAAGACGTTCCGCATCGAGCCGCCGGCGACGCTGACGCAGCACGAGATGGACGAGATCGTCCGCCGGCTGGACCTCGTGATGGGCCGCGTCGACGCGCAGCGCAAGGAGGGCGCGCTCGTCGCGCACTGAGCGCACGACGGAGTGCACGTGGAGGGCGGGGCGGCCGCAGGGCCTCCCCGCCCTCCCGCACGTCCGCCCTCAGGCCCGCTCGGCGTTGCCGTCCACGAGCAGCGCCTGGCCGGAGATCCTCGCCCCGGCGTCCGACGCCACGAACATGATGAGCGCGGCGACGTCGTCGGCCGTGACCATGGTGCGCAGCGACACCGCCTCCACGCGCTCGGCGTAGACGTCGTCGTAGCTCACGCCGCGGTTCTGCGCCTCCAGGGCGATCACCCTGCGGATGCGCTCGCCCTCCACGTCCCCGGGGCAGATCGCGTTCGCGCGGATCCCGTGGGGTCCGAGCTCCATGGCCAGGGTCTTCACCAGGCCGATCAGGGCCCACTTGGTGGCCACGTACGGCGCCCTGAAGGGCAGCCCCATCGTCCCCGCGTTCGAGGACATGACCACGAGCGACCCGCCGCCGGCCTCCTTCAGGAGCGGCACGGCGGCGCGCACGCAGAGGAAGGCGCCGGTGAGGTTCACGTCGAGCGTCCGGCGCCACCCCTCCAGGTCCATCTCGTCCACCGGCGCCGCCGGGCCCGCGACGCCGGCGTTGTTCACGAGCACGTCGAGCCCGCCGAGCCGCTCCCGGGCCTCGGCGAAGAGTCGCGCGACGTCGCGGGGATCCGCCACGTCGGCCGGCGTGCCGCCGATCCCCGGGTGCCCGGCGAGGTACGCCTCCAGGGCCTCGGGCTCACGGTCGCAGACATGCACGGCGGCCCCGGCCTCGGCGAAGCGTGCCGCCACGGTCGCGCCGATGCCCGTGGCCGCCGCCGTGACGACCACCCTCTTGCCGCGGATGGACGCCGGGGCGTCGTCGTACGTCATCTGCGACCTCCTCTCGTCATGACAGCACCGACTCCGCCGTATCCTCACCGCCGCGCTCCACGAGGCAGCGCGCGTCCAGCGCGAAGGCCCCCCGCGGCAGCACGAGCAGCGGGTTCACCTCCACCTCGCTCACCTCAGGGTGGGCGGCCGCGAACCGCGACAGGGCGGCCGCGGCGGCGGCGGCGGCCTCGACGTCGAGGGGCGGCCTTCCGCGGGCGCCGCGCAGCAACGCGGCCCCGTGGAGCTCGTCGAACAGCCCCAGGGCGACCTCGGCCTCGACCGGCGCCAGCGCGGTCCTCACGTCGCGGATGAGCTCGGCGAACACGCCGCCCATCCCGACGAGGAGCAGCGGGCCGAAGCGCGCGTCGCGGCGGCAGCCGACGATCAGCTCGACGCCGTCCTGTACCGGCTGCTGCGCCTCGACGACCAGACCCGGCGGGCGGAGGCGCTCGAGCATGTCGCGGGCGGCGGCGGCCACGGCGTCGGCATCAGTCAGCCCGAGCACGACGCCGCCGGCGTCGGACTTGTGCAGCAAGCCGAGCGCCTTCAGCACCACCGGGAAGCCGATCTCGGCCGCCGCTGCGGCGGCCTGCTCCGCGCCGGAGGCCTCGCGCGCCGCCGGGAACTCCAGGCCGGCGGCGCGGAGCGCGTCCCGCGCCTCGAGGTAGCCCGGGTCACGGGAGAGAGGCGACGCGGGGGCCGGCACGCCGGGCACCCCCGTCCCCGGCCGTTCGGCCACCCGCGCGAGAGCGTCGAGCGCCGCGACCCCGGAGGCGATCTCCCGGTAGACGGCCACGCCCCGGCCGCGCAGCACCGCGGCCGGGGCGGCCTGCGGGTACACGGTGCACGCGACGAGGGGCATCTGCCGGGAGTCTGCGGCGTCCGCCAGCAGCTGCGCCGCCGCCACCTCGGCCTCCGTGTGCTGCGGGAACTCCGGGAAGCGCGCCGACCAGTAGCCCATCTGCCCGACGGCGAAGACGGCGTCGACCTCGCCGCTGTCGCACAGCACGGGGACCGCCCGGGCGAAGTTGTCGGGCTCGATCGTCGCGAGGGCGAAGTCCACCGGATTGGCGCCTGCACAGCCGGGCACCGCCGCGCACATGGCGTCCACCGTGACGTCGCTGAGCGCGGGGACGGCGAACCCCGCCTCGTGGAGGGCGTCGGCGGCGATGCCGCCGGGTCCGCCGCCGTCGCTGATGACGGCCACCCGGCGCCCGCGCAGCGGGCGTCCGCGCAGCGCCGTCGCCAGCTCGAAGAGCTCGCGCGGCGTCGCGGCACGCACCACCCCGCTGGCGCGGCAGAGCGCGTCCACGGCGGCGGAGCTCGAGACGAGCGCCCCGGTGTGCGAACGCGCCGCGCGCGCGCCGGCCGCGCTCCTTCCCGGGGCGAGCAGAATGACCGGGCGGCCGCTCGCGTTCACGGCCGCGGCCGCCGCACCGAGTTCGCGCCCGTCGACGAAGTCCTCCACGTACAGGGCGACGACCCGGGTGGGCTCGTGCTCCGCGAAGCCCGCGAGCACCTCCGCCGCCGTGAGGTCGGCCTGGTTGCCGAGGGTCACGTAGCGCGAGAACCCGCAGCCCCACTCGAGGGACCGCGCCACGAACTCCTCGCCCATGGCCCCGCTCTGCGACACCAGACCCACGTCGCCGGCGGGGATGTCGAGGTAGGCGACGCCCTGGAAGCCGGCGGTCGTGTCGGCGAGGCCCATGCAGTTCGGCCCAAGCAGCACGGCTCCGGCCCGCCTGAGGCGGGCGACCGCCTCGCGCTGCCGGCGGCGGCCGTCTTCGCCGGCCTCGCCGAGGCCGGCGAAGATGCCCACGAAGGCTCGGCAGCCCAGGGCGAGGGCCTCGTCCAGCAGCGCCTCGAACGCGGACGCCGGCGTGGCGACCACGACCAGCTCGGGCGCCTCCGGCAGCTCCCCGAGCGACGCATGGACCGGGCGCCCGTACAGCTCGCCGCCTCGCCGGTTGACGAAGTAGAGCTCGCGGCGGCCGGCGGAGCGCGACAGCCTGAGCGCCAGGTCGCCGCCCCACTTGGAGGCGTCGGCCGACGCGCCCACGACCGCCACCGAACGCGGGTCGAACAGCGGCGTGAGGTCGCGCGGCACGCCGGCGTGCGGCTCGCACATGGGCACCTCCGGGGGGTCTCGGGACTGGTGGGGCGAGCCTACGCGGGCAGGCTCCCGACCTCAAGGGCCCGCCTCGGGCGGGGAGCCGGCGGGCGCGGCCGGCCGCGCAGACGCCGGGGGCCGGGGCGCCTCACGGCGCCCCGGCCCCCGGGTACCACGCTCAGGCGGCGGCAGGCTGCGCCGCGCCGCCCGCCCTTCTCACCAGTCCGAGAAGCCCGTGTTGTACCAGAGCTTCTTGGTGCC
>CAIXSE010000719.1 GCA_903921965.1 uncultured Thermoleophilia bacterium
GACGTCGTCGACGCCGCGCTCGCGAGCGCGCGGGCCCAGGGCGTGAAGGACGTGGAGGTCTTCGCCGAGCGCAGCACCTCCCGCCGCATCAAGGTGTACCGGCAGGAGGTCGAGCAGCTCACCGCCGCCGAGCGCCGCGGGGTCGGCGTGCGGGTCTTCCGCGACGGCGCGGTGGGCCACGCGTACACGTCGGACCTGAGCGCCGGATCGCTCGACGAGGTCGTGCGCCGGGCGGCCGGCAACGCGGCGGTCAGCGACCCCGACGAGTTCGCCGCGCTGCCGCAGCCGGCCGGAGAGCCCGCCGCCGTGGACCCGTACGACGAGCGCCTCAGGGCGGCGACCGACGAGCGCCGCATCGAGCTCGCGCTGGCCGTCGAGCGCGCCGCGCTCGACGCCGACCCCCGCGTCAAGACGGTGGAGGACACGGCGTACGCCGACGGCGAGGGCGAGGTCTTCCTCGGCAGCAGCGCGGGCGTCCGCGGCAGCTACCGCGCCAACCAGTGCTACTGCTTCGCCTACGCCCTCGCCGAAGAGGACGGGCAGGTCGAGACGGGCTACTCCTTCTCGGTCGGGCGCGCGCTCGAGGACCTCGACCCCGAAACCTGTGGCCGCGAGGCGGCCGCGCGCGCCGCGCGGCTGCTCGGGGCGAGGCCGTGCGCGTCCTTCAAGGGACCGGTGCTGCTCGACCCGTTCGTAGCGGCGTCGTTCTTCGGCGTCCTGAGCTCGGCGCTCACCGCCGACGCCGTGCAGAAGGGCCGCTCGCTGTTCGCCGGCCGGGAGGGGCAGCAGGTCGCCGGCGAGCTCCTGGGGCTCGCCGACGACGGCACGCTGCCCGATGGCCTCGACAGCGCGCCGTTCGACGGCGAGGGGGTGCCCTCGCGCCGCACTCCGCTCATCGACCACGGCGGCGTGCTGCAGGGCTTCCTCTACGACACGTACACGGCGCGCAAGGCGGGCCGCGCGTCCACCGGCAACGGCCTGCGCGGCTCCTACGCCGGGCTGCCGGGCGTGCGCCCCACGAACCTCGTCGTGAGCGGGCCGGCCACGCCGGTGGCCGGCATCCTCGCCGGCATCGAGCGCGGCGTGCTCGTCACCGACGCCGTCGGGGTGCACTCGGGCGCCAACCCCATCTCCGGTGAGTTCTCGGTGGGCATCTCCGGCATCCTCATCGAGCACGGCGAGCTCACCACTCCCGTGCGCGAGGTCACGCTGGCGAGCGACATCATCAGCATGCTCACCAACGTGGGCGCGCTCGGCGACGACGCCCGCTGGGTGCCGGGGGGCAGCATCTTCACGCCGTCGGTGCTCATGGACGGCGTGGCCATCAGCGGGACCTGAGTGTGAGGCGCCGCCTCCCGGGCCTCCCGGGGTCCGGCGCCGTACCTGATCAAGTCAGCCCGCGGGCCTGCCGCCCGCGGCGACGCGCGACCGTGGAGGGATCCCTGTGACCACCGACCTGCAGCAGCTCGGCGAGCGCCTCCTCGCCGCCAGCTTCCTCGAGGGCGACTTCATCCTGCGTTCGGGGCGACGCAGCAAGTTCTACCTGGACAAGTACCTGTTCTCCACGCGGCCGGACCTCTTGCGCGACATCGCGGCCGGCCTGGCTGGGAAGCTGCCCGCGCACGGCGACTTCGACCTGCTCGCCGGTCCCGAGCTCGGCGCCGTGGCCATCGTCGCCGCCGCCTCGCTCGCCTGCGGCAAGCCGTTCGTCATCGTGCGCAAGGGCGCCAAGGGGTACGGCACCGACAAAGCCATGGAGGGCAAGGCCGAGCCGGGGCAGCGCGTCATC
>CAIXSE010000720.1 GCA_903921965.1 uncultured Thermoleophilia bacterium
CGTCGCGCGCGACGCGCCACACGGGGCCGGTGAGGTCGTCGGTGACCTCCCAGGGGACGCTGTCGGCGCCGTACCACGACTCGGGCATGTCGAGCTTGACCCAGTCGCGGATGTCGCCGGTCACCGTGAACGTGCCGTGCGACTGCTCGAGGAACCAGGAGCGCATCGTGACGTCGCTCGTGCCGCGCAGCGCGCCGGTGGCGCTGTACAGCGGGTACGAGTCGCCGAACAGCTCCTGCTGGTAGTGCGCGGCGGAGAAGTCGCCCGGCCAGAAGGTGTTGTTGTCGTCGGCCGCCGGGGCCGGGATGTGTCCGTGGACCGGCCCCGGGGTCATGGGCCCTGTGGGCGCCGGCGACCCTTCCGGCCACGCGGCGTCGCCGAACTCGACGAGCAGCACGAGGGCCCTGGTCGAGTAGGGCTCCACCGCGCCCTTCTCGCCGCCGCCCGACTCGAGGTAGCTGCTCAGCGCGGTCTCGCCGCCGCTCAGGGTGCGCTCCACGAGCGGCGACTTCAGCTCGTGCCGGGGAGCCTTCGCTCCCAGGGCGCGGGCCGCGCGGGCGGCCATGCGTCCGGTCGCCCACGGCGCCACGACGCCCATGCGCTGCAGGTTGCGCGCGATCAGGACCTCGTTGGGCGGCACCGCCATCGCCGGCGCCGCCACCGCGCACGTGAGAAGAGTCGCGAGCGCCGCCGCGACGGTCAGTCTGCGCACAGGTCCCTCCCTTGGTCTGCCCCACAGGGGGCTCGGCCGGCGGCTGTCCGTGCCCGGCCGTCCCGAGTGTACTGTGCCCCGCGCGTGCGTGCGAACACGGCGCAAGCCGCACCCGGGCGCCGGCTTCCGCCATCCACCCCAGAAACGCCGCGGGGCGGGGCGCCTTTGCGCCCCGCCCCGCGGAAGCTCACGAGCGGCGCGACCGCGCCGCGACGCTCAGCCTCAGCCGAAGCGGGTGCCGGCGGGTGCCGAGCAGCCGCCGCCCGAGCTGGTGCCGCCCAGGCTGCTGAGGAAACTGGTGAACTTCTGCTGCACGTCGGCGGAGCCGCACTCCGGGCACACGCGGTCTTCGTCCCTGAGGAACCCCTGGCGGAAGACCTCGAAGGAGTTGCCGCACGCGTCGCAGACCAGATCGTAGGAAGCCATGACCCTCCATGCGGTTGGTGTCTCAATACCCTAGGGGGTATTATACCGGCTGATGAGCCGGGCGTAAACAGGGCCCCGGCTGTAAGCTGACACCCGGAGCCGGCGAGTGCGCCGGGAACGCGAGGGAGAGGCCATGCGGAGCATGAGGACCGTCCATCTGTTCGTTGCCGTGGCGCTCGTCGCCCTTGCCGTCGTCGCGGGCACAGCCGTCGCGGGCTGCGGCTCGTCCACCTCAGCATCCTCCTCGTCCGCGTCCAGCGTCCAGTTCATCCCGCTCGACGACTTCGCCGTGTCCGACTACGCGGGCGAACCGCTCGTGGTCAACTACTTCGGCTCCTGGTGCCCGCCGTGCAACATGGAGGCTCCCGAGCTGTCGTCCTGGGTGAAGAACCACCCCGACGCGCAGTTCGTGGGCGTGGCCGTCGAGGACACCGAGGACGCCGCCGCCGGCTTCATGGAGAAGTACGACCTCTCGTACCCCGTCGTCCTCGACCCCCAGTGGGACAACGCCAACGCGAACGGCGTCACCGGCGTGCCCGAGACGATCTTCTACGACGCCGGGGGCAAAGAGGTCGACCGCCTGATCGGCGCCACCACCGAGGCGCAGCTGGACCTCAGCTACGCCAAGGCGTCGCAGTGATGGCTGCGTGGCCGGGCCGGCGCAGCCGCCGCCCCGCCCCGCCCCGCGAGTGACGTCCGTCCTGTGATCGCGGCGACCGTCACCACGCTGAGCCTCTCGGCCGCCGGCCTCGCCTTCGTGGCCGGCATGCTGTCGTTCATCTCGCCGTGCGTGCTCCCCCTGCTGCCGGTGTACCTGTCGTTCATCTCGGGTGTAGGGGTCGAGCAGCTGTCGGGCGAGCGCCGCCGGCTCCTGTGGACCTCGCTGCTCTTCGTCGCCGGCTTCACCGCCGTCTTCGTCCTCATGGGGGCGGGGGCCGGCGGCGTCGGCCGGCTCCTCGTGCGGTACCGCCAGGAGCTGACCATCGCGGCCGGCGCCTTCGTCGCGTTCAGCGGCCTGGTGGTCGCCGGCGTCATCCCCATGCCCAAGCCGGTGATGAGGGTCTCGCCGAAGCACCGCGGCGCCGGCGGAGCGTTCCTCACCGGCGCCGCTCTCGCCGTCGGCTGGACCCCATGCGTGGGGTACGTCCTGGGCGCCATCCTCAGCATGGCCGCCTCCAGCCAGAGCGCGGCGGCCGGGTCGCTCCTCCTCCTCGTCTACTCGCTCGGCCTCGGGGTGCCGTTCGTGCTCGCGGCGCTCGCCTTCGACTGGGTGAGCGCCCGCCTCAAGGTGGTCAAGCGTCACTACAGGGGCATCCAGATCGGAGCGGGCCTTCTGCTGGTCGCGTTCGGCGTGCTGATGATGTTCGGCGTGCTCGACCAGCTCACCCGCTGGCTGCCGTACGTCGCCCCGCCCGGCGGGTTCTGAGCGATATCCTTGGGGCGATGAGCCCCGGCCACCGCATCCCCGAGCCCGCCCCGGAGGCACGTGCCGCGGCCGATGCGCTGCGCCCGCTGGTCGCCGGCGAGGTCTCGCTCTCGCCGCTGCAGCGGTGGCTCTACTCCACCGACGCCTCGAGCTACCGCGTCGTCCCCGATGTCGTCCTCGTCGCCGGCTCCACGGACGACCTGCACGCGGTGATGGACGTGGCGGCGCGCTACGGAGTCCCCGTGGTGGCCCGCGGGGCCGCCAGCAGCTGCGCGGGCCAGGCCGTCGGCCCGGGCATCGCCGTCGACTGCTTCAAGCTCGGCAGGGTGCTGGCCGTCGACCCCGAGGCACGCACCGCACGGGTCGAGCCGGGCGTCGTGCAGGCGGCGCTCAACCGGGCGGTGGCGCGCTACGGCCTCGAGTTCGGACCCGACACGTCCACGGTCGACCAGGCGACCCTGGGGGGCATGGTCGGCAACAACTCGTCCGGCTCGCGCTCGATCGTGTACGGCGAGACCCGGGACAAGGTGATCGCGGTCGGCACGGCGCTGGCCGGCGGGTCGGCGCTGCTGGTCGGCGCCTGCGACGGCGGCGACCTGCGCTCCGGGCTCCGCGGGCCGGCGGCGGACCGTGTGGCGGCGGGGCTCGCGGCGGTGCGCGACGGGTTCGCCGGGCCCATCGCCGAGGACTACCCGCGGACGCGCCGCTGCACCACGGGGTACGACCTGCGCACCCTGCTCGGCCCTAGGCCGGAGCTCGCCCGGATCCTGGCCGGGTCCGAGGGCACGCTGGGCCTCTTCACGGACGTGGAGGTCCGGCTCGACCCGCGCCCCGCGCTGCGCGTGGGCGCCGCCCTCACCTTCCGGGGGCTGCGTCCCGCGCTCGAGGCCAACCTGCACATCCTCGAGACCGGGCCGTCGGCGGTCGAACTCGTGGACCTGGCGCCGCTGCGCGCGGCGCCCAACCTCGGTGCCTACCGGCGCATGGCACCGCTGCTGGACGGCGACGAGCGCGCGATGCTCACCGTGGAGTACCAGGGCTCCGTGGACGAGGCGCGCGCCGGGCTGGCGAGGCTCCGCGGCGTGGCGGGCGGACTGGGTGCGACGCGCGTGGCGTGGCTCGACGAGCCGGCCGCCATGGCCGAGGCCGCGGCCCTGCGCAGGGCCGTCGTGCCGCTGCTCATGGGTGCCCCGGGCGCGGCGCGTCCGACCGCCTTCGTCGAAGACACGGCCGTCGCCCCGGAGCGCCTCGCCGACTACCTCGACGAGTTCGAGGCGCTGGTGGCTTCGGCCGGAGCGTGCGGCTCCTTCACCGGGCACGCGTCGGCCGGGTGCACCCACGTGCGCCCGCTCCTGGACCTCAAGACCGCGGCCGGGGTACGGCAGATGGAGGAGCTCGCCGCCGGGGTGGCGCGCCTGGTGGCCGAGTACCACGGAGCCGTCTCCGGCGAGCACGGGGTGGGCCGGGCGCGCAGCTGGGCCCTGCCGGGGGTGCTGGGGCAGGGCCTCTACGACGCCATGGTGGCCGTGAAGGACGTCTTCGACCCCGGCCGGCTGCTGGCTCCGGGCATCGTGGTGGACGGCCCCGGCGTCGCCGAGTCGCTGCGCTACGGAGCCGGCTACCGCGGGGGGCGGGCCTGGGCGCCGCGTCTCTCGTACGACGCCGAGGGCGGGTTCGACGCGGCCGTGGAGCGCTGCTTCGGCGCCGGCCAGTGCAAGAAGGCCACAGGGACCATGTGCCCGCCCGCGGCAGCCACCGGGGACGAGGGGCGCGCCACGCGCGCCCGGGCGAACGCACTGCAGGGGGTGGTCTGTGGCGCCGTGCCCCTCGGGGCGATCACGACCGCGGAGTTCCGCGACGTGCTCGGGAGCTGCGTCGCCTGCAAGGCCTGCAAGACGGAGTGCCCCGCCGGGGTCGACGTGGCCGCGCTCAAGGCCGAGTGGCTGGCCGAGGTGCACGCCCGCGAGGGCGTGCCGCCGCTGGCGCGCTTCGTCGGCGACTTCCGTCGCGCGGCCGCCCTGGCGGCGCC
>CAIXSE010000721.1 GCA_903921965.1 uncultured Thermoleophilia bacterium
AGGTCGATGGCCTTGTCGGGCAGGAAGCGGTCGCTCACGTAGCGGTCGCTCAGGTACGCCGCCTCGCGGATGGCGGCGTCGGTGATGCTCACCTTGTGGTGCGCCTCGTACTTGTCGCGCAGGCCCATGAGGATCGCCACCGTCTCCTCGACGGTGGGCTCGCCCACGAGGATCGGCTGGAAGCGCCGCTCCAGGGCGGCGTCCTTCTCGATGTGCCGGCGGTACTCGTCGAGCGTCGTGGCGCCGACGCACTGCAGCTCGCCGCGCGCGAGCAGCGGCTTCATCATGTTGGCCGCGTCGATGGCGCCCTCGGCGGCGCCGGCGCCGACGACGTTGTGCAACTCGTCGATGAAGAGCACGACGTCTTTCGAGCGCTGCACCTCGTCCAGGGCGCCCTTGAGGCGCTCCTCGAACTCGCCGCGGTACTTGGACCCGGCGACCATGGCGCCGAGGTCGAGCGCCAGCACGCGCTTGCCGCGCAGGATCTCGGGCACGTCGGCGGTGACGATCTTCTGCGCCAGGCCGTCGGCGATGGCCGTCTTGCCCACCCCGGGCTCGCCGATGAGCACCGGGTTGTTCTTGGTGCGCCGGCTGAGCACCTGGATCACACGCTTGATCTCCTCGTCGCGGCCGATGACGGGGTCGAGCTTGCCCTCGCGCGCCTGCGCCGTGAGGTCGCGCGTGTACTTCTTCAGCATGCTCTCGCCGGTCGCGCTGGCCTCGTAGTCGAGGCCGGATGAGCGCACCTGCGCGAGGGCGCGGCGGAGCGAATCCTCGGTCATGCCGACGTCGCGCAGGATCGCGCTGCCCGGGCCCTCGCCCTCGAGGAAGATACCGAACAGAAGGTGCTCGGTGCCGACCATCTCGTCGCCCATCTTCTGGGCCTCCTGGACGGCCAGGTCGAGCGCCGCCTTCGCGCGCGGCGTCATGTAGAGCATCTCGGCCGGGCCCGAGGGACCGGAGGTGCCGGCCGGCTGGTTCTGGGCCATCTGGTCGGCGCGCGTCATGAGCCGGCCCTTGTCGATGCCGAGCACGTTGAGGATCTGTTCGACGACACCACCCGGCAGGCTGAGAACGCCGATGAGCAGGTGCTCGGTGCCGAGCACGTTGCCGGAGCCTCGCCGGACCACGCCCTGCGCGGTCTCGATGGCCTCACGGGCCCGTTCGGAGAACTTGTTCACGTCCATGTGGTACCTGTCTTTCGAGGAGATTGCATCGGGAGACCGAAGCGCGGGCGCCCGCCGGAGCGGACCCGCCGCGGGGGGCCGGCGCAGCTGACCCGGACGGGTCAGAAGCGCCGGCGGGCGCGGCCGATGTGCACGATCTGGCCCTGCCGCACAGGGACCAGCTCCGCGCGGTGGGAGCGCTCGACGCGCTCGACCTCCGCACGCATGGCGCGCATCGCCTCTTCGAGGCGGAGCTGCAGCGCCTGCACCTCGGCGGCCATGGCCAGCATCTGCTCTTCCATGGCCAGCACCCGCTCGACGCCGGCCAGGTTGAGGCCGAGGTCGGTGAGCTCCTGGATGCGGCGGAGCCGCTCGACGTCGCGCTGCGAGTAGCGGCGAGTGTTGCCGCCGGTGCGCCGCGGGTGCACGAGGCCGCGGCGCTCGTAGAGGCGCAGCGTCTGCGGGTGCATGCCGGCGAGCTCGGCCGCGACCGAGATCATGAAGAGGGCCCTGTTGTCGTCGTCGCCGGCCATGGATCGTCCTCTCAGGCCGCCGAGGCGCGCGGATCGGGCAGCGTGGCCGCGAGCTGCTCGAACAGCTGCTTCTGTTCCTTGGTGAGCTTCTCGGGCACGCGCACGCGGAGCTTGACGTGCAGGTCGCCCTGCCCGCCGCCCTTGAGCCTGGGGGCGCCCTTGCCGCGCACGCGGAGGGTGCGCCCGTCCTGGCTGCCGGCCGGGACCTTGAGCGAGACGTGCCCGCCGCCCGGCGTCGGGATCTTGAGCGTGGCGCCCAGGGCGGCCTCGCTGATGGTCACCGGCACCTCGAGCACGATGTTGTCGCCGCTGCGCTCGAAGAGGTCGTCCTGCTCCACGTGCACGCGCACGTACAGGTCGCCCGGCTGGCCGCCGCGCTGGCCGGCCTCGCCCTTGCCCTTGACCTTGATCTTGGTGCCGTCCTTGACGCCGGCCGGGATCTTGACGTTCAGCGGCTTGCTCGTGTGCTGCACGCCGGTGCCGCGGCAGGTCGGGCACGGGTCCTCGATGATCGTGCCCTGCCCGTGGCAGCGCGGGCACTGCTGCGGCATGGCGAACCCGCCCATGCTGCGCGTGACGCTGCCGCGCCCCTCGCACTCCGGGCACACCTTGGGCGTCGTGCCCGGCTTGGCGCCGGTGCCGTGGCACGTCTGGCAGGCGTCGTCCTTGTCGACCGGCACGCGCACGTTCGCGCCGCGGAGCGAGTCGTCGAACGAGACCGTGACGTCGACCTGCAGGTCGTCGCCGCGGGCGGCGCGCTTGCGCCCCCGGCCGCCACCCATGCCGCCGCCGAACAGGTTGCCCAGGATGTCGCCGAGGTCGCCCATGTCGAACTGCACGTTGCCCTGCTGGCCGAACATGCCGGGGTCGAACCCCTGGTAGCCGCCGGCGCCGGGGCGGAAGCCGCCGGCGCCCGGGCCGAAGGCCCCGAGCCGGCTCAGCTCGTCGTACTGCTTGCGCTTCTCCGGGTCGGAGAGCGTCTCGTACGCCTCGCTGACCTCCTTGAACTTGTCCTCGGCGG
>CAIXSE010000722.1 GCA_903921965.1 uncultured Thermoleophilia bacterium
CTCGACGCACCGAACCGCACGAGCGCCGCGGTGATGGCCGTGGAGCGGCGCCTGGCCTGAGCCGGGCGCGGCGCCCGCGCCGCGGCCGGCCCGCCGGTCTGCGCCTTCGCCGCCCGCGGCGGGCCTCCGGCTGCGGACCGGCGTGCTCCCCGCGAGCCGGCCCCTACCCGCGCCGCCGTTCTCCCGGTATGGTCGGCAGGCGGTCGGCGAGGTGAGGAGGGGACATGGCAGAGAAGGGCGGGAACGCCAACGCCGCGGCGGGCGCGGCCGGCGCCATCTACGGGCTCGGGTTCCTCGGAGCCCTCGTGTACTTCATCCAGACGGCGACGTCGTTCTGGGACGGCGTGTGGGGCGTGCTCCAGGCGATCGTGTGGCCGGCGTTCCTGGTGTGGGGGCTGCTCGACTTCCTGCAACTCTGAGCGGCGCCCGCCGCGCGTGCCCTCCCAGGGGGTCCGGCGGGTCTCCCGATCAGCAGGTCACGTGCAGCACCGCGAAGACGTCGGAGGGCTCGAGGTCGCGGAGCAGGGCGAGAGCCTCCGGCGTGGTGACGGTCACGACCTCCACGCCGCGGCGCTCGCCCTCCTCGTAGACGTCCGGCGTCACCGGCAGGCTCCCCGACTCGCCGCTGCCGACGATCAGGCGCCGGCCGCCCCACGGCAGGTCCTCGGCGGCCGTGAGCGGCGTGTGGCCGTACTCGCCGCGCCGCTCCTTCGAGGCCTTCTTGTGCCGCTTGCCGGCGACGCCGGCCTCCACGACCACGTCGTGGTCGTACCGCCGGCCTTCGAGCTCGATCTCGCCGAAGCGGATCCAGCGTGCGTCCACGGTCGCCTCCTCTTCCCGGCCGGATCCGCGCTCAGAGCACCCGGTCCGTGTACGGGATCTTCCTGATCAGCGCGCTCAGCCCGAAGCACAGCGGCACGGCGATGGCCGAGACGACCGCCCACTTGAGCAGGGGGTACCACGTGAGGCCGCGGAGCTCGTACGCCAGTGTCGCGATGAGAGGGGCGTGGACGAGGTAGGCGGTGTAGGCGTTGGGGACGAGGAAGGCGGCCAGCCTGCCGCGGCGGTCGAGGTGGCGGCGGAAGAAGTAGACGACGGCGATGCACATGCTGACGCACATGAACGCCTCCCAGAAGGCGAGCAGTGCGGACTGCCAGTGGACCCCGCCCTTGAACGGCGTGTTGTCGTCGGCGGCGCCGGAGAGCAGCACCAGTGGCGCCCAGACGAGGATGAAGCCCACGGCGACCCACAGCCAGCGGCGCCCGGTCCTGTCCGGCAGGCCGCGGAGCCAGTCGCGCCGGTACGCCACGAGGCCGACCACGAAGAGAGCGATGTAGCCGGCGAAGAAGCCCAGCTGCAGGTTGAGGGGCCGGAACGTGAAGCTGTCGATGGGGAAGGCGATGCGCAGCAGCCAGGCTGCGGCGCCCAGCCCGAGGGCGAACAGCACCAGCGTGCGGCCGCGGGGGAAGGGCCTCGGCGTCACCGACGGGACCGGGCCGGCCGGCCCGAGCACCCGGAACAGCACGTACAGCACCGAGAGGATCAGCAGCACCTCGACGAACCACAGCGGCCCCTGGCCGATGATCCGCCAGCCGCTGAAGTACGTCGTCGTGACGTAGGTCCAGAGCGACATGCGGGCGGAGTCCCCGAGGAACCACCAGCAGAACACCGGGTTCACCACCCAGCTGAAC
>CAIXSE010000723.1 GCA_903921965.1 uncultured Thermoleophilia bacterium
ACTCGTGCGTCTCGGCGAAGGCCATCAGCGCGGCGAACATGGCCGGCAGCGACGCCGCCCGGTACTTCGCCGCCGCGTCCCGCAGCCGGCCCGCGATCCACGCCGGCGTGTCGTCGAGCAGGTACACGTACTCGTCGACCTCCGCGACGACGGCCGTCGGCACGTCGCCGAGCGCCGTGCGGTCGGCCATCAGCCAGATGGGCAGAGCCTCGTTGCGGGCGCGGACGGCGGCGATGAACCCGGCCGTGGAGCCGGGCTCGCCGCCGAGGTCCCAGTCGACCACGACGAGGTCGATGCCCGGATCGCTGCGCACGGCCGCCCCGGCGTCTTCGCCCGAAGCGGCCGCGACCACTTCGACGTCGAGGTCGTACAGCTCGTCGACGACCGCCTCGGCGGCCCGGCCCTCGGTGGACCCGTCCTCCAGGGCATCGTGCACCAGCAGCACCTTGAGCTGCGCCGGCCGCAGGTCGTCGTCCATGTCCCCTCCTCCGTGAGGTGCCGCCGCGCCTGCCGGCGGGCGGATACGCCGGGCGGCCGCAGGCGGGCCCGGCGTGCGTTTCGTCTCCGCCTACCATCGGCACCCCGCAGCCCAGACTGAACACGGTCGTCCTACCGCCTTCGGAGGGTCGCGCCGCAGGCGGCTCCGGCGTCGCGCCCCTTCACCGCCCCGGGCCTTTCCGATAGGCTTCGGAGGCTGACCCGCAGGCGGCCGCCGGCCGCGTCCGGGCGGGCCCGGGGCCGGGCCGGGCAACTGGCGTCGTCTGTCCTAAGGAGCGTGTCTGTGAAAGTCCAGCGAGCCCTCATCAGCGTGTTCAACAAGAGCGGTCTGGAGTCGTTCGCACAGGGCCTCTCGGACATGGGCGTCCAGCTCATCTCCACCGGCGGCACGGCCCGCCTGCTGAAGGATTCCGGCATCCCCGTCACGCTCGTCGAGGAGGTCACCGGCTTCCCCGAGATGCTCGACGGCCGCGTCAAGACCATGCACCCCAAGCTCATGGCCGGCATCCTCGCGCGCCGCGACGTGCCCGAGCACATGGAGACGATCGCCGCGCACGGCATCGAGCCCATCGACATGGTCGTCTGCAGCCTCTACCCGTTCGAAGAGGTCGCCGGGCGGCGCGGCGTCGAGGACGAGGTCGTGATCGAGAACATCGACATCGGCGGGCCCAGCATGATCCGCGCCGCCGCCAAGAACCACGCCGGCGTGGCCGTCGTCACGAGCCACAAGGACTACGACGAGGTGCTCGAGGAGCTGCGCGACAACGACGGCGAGCTCGAGTACGCGACGCTGCGCAACCTCGCGACCAAGGCCTTCCACCGCACGGCCCACTACGACTTCGTCATCGCCAACTGGTTCAGCGAGGCCGGCGGCGACTTCCCCGACTACGTGATGCGCGACTACGAGAAGGTCCTCGAGCTCAAGTACGGCGAGAACCCGCACCAGCGGGCGGCATACTACGCCGAGGTCGGCATGCGCCAGCACCTGCTCAGCCAGGTCGAGCAGCTGCACGGCAAGCAGCTCGGCTTCAACAACCTCTACGACCTCAACGCCGCGCGGGCGATCTGCGACGAGTTCACGCTCCCCTGCGTCACGATCATCAAGCACAACAACCCCTGCGGGTGCGCCCTCGCCGAGAACCTCGCGGCCGCCTACGACAAGGCCTTCGCCTGCGATCCCGTGAGCGCGTTCGGGTCGGTCATCGCGGTCAACCGCACCGTCGACGTCGCCCTGGCCGAGCGCATCGCCGACCTCTTCGTCGAGGTGCTCTTCGCGCCCGGGTACGACGAGGAGGCGCTGGAGATCCTCAAGCGCAAGCCCGACATCCGCCTGCTGCAGACCGACGAACGCCGCCAGACGAACCCCGGCGAGCTCGACTACAAGCGCGTGATGGGCGGCATCCTCGTGCAGGACAAGGACGGCGACCAGGAGGAACGCGACGAGATGACCGTCGCGACGAAGCGCCACCCCGACGAGCAGGAGTGGGGCGACCTCATCTTCGCCTTCCGCGTGGCCAAGCACGTCAAGAGCAACGCCATCGTCATCGCGAAGAACCTCGCGACCCTGGGCGTGGGTGCGGGGCAGATGAGTCGCGTCGACTCGACGCGCATCGCCATCGAGAAGGCGCAGAGCGACCTCAAGGGCGCGGTGATCGGGTCCGACGCGTTCTTCCCGTTCCCAGACGCCGTCGAGCTGGCCATCCAGCACGGCGTGACGGCGTTCATGCAGCCCGGCGGCAGCAAGGGCGACGAGCCGGCCGTGGCCGCCTGCGACGCGCACGGCGCGGCCATGGTGTTCACGGGGCGCCGGCACTTCCTGCACTGACCGGCGGACCCGGGCGAGGCGGCGGGATGCGCGGCCGGCAGGCCGGTCCAGCCCGCCGCCTCGCCGCGTACGGAGTGAGGAGCACGTGAAGGACCTCGGCGACATCGCGCACCCGCCCGAGCTGAGCGACGGGCGCATCCTGCTGCGCCGCCTGCGCGCGTCGGACAAGGCGGCCGTCGTCAAGGCCTGCAACGACGGCCTCATCGAGCGGTACTGCTACCGCGTGCCCTTCCCGTACGACGAGAGCGACTTCATGGAGTTCCTCTCGTACAACGAGCACTTCTGGGCGCGCGAACTGATCGCCAGCTGGACGGTGGTCATCCCCGGGGATGACGAACCGCTGGCGATGATCTCGCTCGAGGTCACCGCCGTGCGCCAGGCCGGCGAGATCGGCTACTGGTGCGCGCCGTGGGCGCGCGGACAGGGCATCATGAGCGCCGCCTTGCGCCTCGTCCGCGACTGGGCCTTCGACGAGCTCGAGCTGGAGCGGCTCGAGCTGACCACCGACGTCGACAACGTCGCCTCGCAGCGCGTGGCCGCGGCGGCCGGCTTCACCCGCGAGGGCCTGATGCGCGGCTACCTCGCCGTCCGCGGGCGCCGCACCGACGACGTGCTCTTCGGCATGGTGCGCACCGACCCGCGCGAGCCCACGCCGGCCCCGTTCGGAGCGGCCACGCTGAGCGACGGCCGCATCCTCGTGCGGCCGTTCGAGGCGGCGGACGTGCCCGCCGTGCGCGCCGCCTGCCTGGACACGGGTGTGGCCCACTGGATCTACGGCCTGCCGCTCGACTACAGCATCGCCGACGCCGAAGCCTTCGTCGCCGACTCGTGGCGCTGCCTGGCCGCCGGCACGCGGGCGCGGCTGGCCGTCGCGGAGACGGCCGCGCCCGATGGCGCCGGCGGCTCAGCCGGCCGGACCGGCGGCACCGGCGAAGCCCCTCCGGCCGGCCGCGTGCAGGCCGGCGGCGAAGCCCCTCCGGCCGGCCGCCTGCTCGGCAGCGTCAGCCTGGACCTGTACCCCGGGCGCCAGGCCGGCGAGATCGGCTACTGGGTGGCGCCCGAGGCGCGGCGCAAGGGCTTCGCCGCGGCGGCCGTGCGCCTCGTCACGTACTGGGGCTTCCAGGTCGTCGGCGTCGAGCGCCTGGAGATCATGACGTACCCCGGCAACGAGGCCTCCCAGGCGCTCGCGCAGAAGGCCGGCTTCCGCCGCGAGGGCCTGCTGCGCGGCTACCTCGCGGCCGAGCCCGGCAAGGACCGCGCCGGCCGTGTCGAGCCGAACGCCGACGGCAGCCTGCCGCCGCGCGACGACCAGGTCCTCTTCGCGCTCACGCGCGACGGCTTCGCGGGCTGAGCCCGCCCGAGGGCCGACAGCAGCGCGCGCCCGCCGGCCACCCGCCCGGCACCCCGTCACTCCCTGGCCCTGAACGGCGCCCGGCCGCGCCGCCCGGGTACATCAGCAGGAGGAGCCAAGCGAGACGGAGGAGGTCCGCCATGCCGCGCTACATCGCCGTCCACCCCATCGCGTTCAAGGACGAGGACATGCTGGCCCTGCTCGCCCGGCGCGACGAGCTGCCCTCCACTCTGGCGTGGCGCGCCAGCTTCGTCGCCGAGGCGCACCACATGACCTACTGCGAGTGGGACGCCCCCAACGCCGGCATGCTCGAGGAGGTCTTCGGGGCCTTCGGCGTGCCGTTCCTCTCGGTGCAGGAGGTGCGGGTCTTCGACCCGGCGGAGTATCTGCCCAAGGCCGCGTGACCCGAGGCGAGACGGCCTGCAGCCCCGCGCCTCAGCAGCCGCGCGCGAACGCGTCCCGGTAGATCGCCTCGTAGTCGCCGGGACCGCCGATCTCGCGCGGGTTGCCCTGCGTCTGCGGGTCCTCGAAGGCGATCCGCGCCAGCAGCGGGATCTCGCCTTCGTCGAAGCCGAGCTCGCACAGCGTCGGGATGCCGACCGCGTCGGCGAGCTCGTCCACCCTCTGCGCCCCGGCGAGGGCGGCCTCCAGCGGGCTCAGCCCGGCGACCGGCACTCCCAGGGCCGGCGCGATGCGCGCGTACCGCTCAGGGCTCGCCGGGGCGTTGAAGCGGCACACCGGGCCGAGCAGCCTGGCCGTGAGGGCCCCGTGCGAGCAGTCGTGCACGCCGCCGGCCGACTGGCTCATGGCGTGGGCCGCGCCGGCGCTCTCGGTGCCGTAGGACATCCCGCCGAGGAGCGCGGCGTGCGCCATCGCCGTGCGCGCCGCGACGCTGGAGCCGTCGGAGACGGCGGCCTCGAGCCAGGCGCCGGCCAGCTCCATCGCGTGGAGCGCCACGGCGTCGTTGAAGGGCTGGTGGTAGTCGCAGGTGTAGCACTCGATCGCGTGCGAGAGCGCGTCCATGCCCGTGGCGGCGGTGACGTCCGCCGGCATGCCGAGCATGAGCTCCGGGTCGACGAGCGCCACGTGCGCCGCGATGAGCGGCGTCCCGCCGACGTTGAACTTGGTCTGCCGTTCCGGGTCGGTGACGACGGCCCACAGCGTGACCTCGCTGCCGGTGCCGGCCGTGGTCGGGACGGCGATGAGCGGCGGCACGCGCTCGACGATCGGGTCGTGCCCCCACTCGTACTGCAGGATGGAGCCCCCGTGCCGGACCACCACGCCGACGGCCTTGGCCGTGTCCATGGCCGAGCCGCCGCCGACGGCGACGAGGCCGTCGCAGCCGTGCTCCCGGTAGACCTCGGCCCCGCGGTCCACGAGCGCGACGCCGGGGTTGGGGCGGACGTCGGCGAACACCGCGGCGTGCGGCAGGCGGGCCAGGACTTCGTCGGCCAGGCCCGCCGCGACCACGCCGGGGTCGGTCACCACGAGGGGGTGCTTCATGCCGGCCTCGCCGGCGAGCCCGGCGAGGGACCCGATG
>CAIXSE010000724.1 GCA_903921965.1 uncultured Thermoleophilia bacterium
TCCAGCGCGCCCGCTGGGCCGGCGGGAAGATGTCGCCGAGGATCGCCTGCGAGATCGGCAGCATGGCGCCGGCGCCCACGCCCTGCAGGGCGCGGAAGAGGATGAGCTCGGTCATGGTGCGGCTCTGGCCGCAGAGCACCGAGCCGAGCACGAACACAATCATGCCGATGAGGTAGAAGCGCTTGCGCCCGTAGGCGTCGCTGAGCTTGCCCCAGATCGGCATGGACGCCGTGGACGCCAGCAGGTAGGCGGTGGCGACCCAGGCGTAGTGCTCCATGCCGTGCAGGCTGGTGACGATCTGCGGCATGGCCGTGCCCACCACGGTCTGGTCGAGGGCGCTGAGCAGCATGCCGAGGATCACGGCGGCGAGCACGAAGGCGATGCGCCGCCGACCCAGGGTCTCGCCCCAGGGCTGGTGCGCCAGAGGTGCGCCCGCGGGCTGGGCCGTCACGCCGGCACCGGGGCTCGGCCCCCGCCGGCTTCTCTGCGCGTGGCGAGCCGGCGGCGGCAGGTGGCGAGGGTGGGCAAGGGTTCCTCCTCGGGCACGCGCGGATGCAGGTCGTCCGGCGCGGCGGCAGCGGTGTGCCGGTGCATTGTACGAGAAGGCACACCCGGCCGTGCCGTATCATGCGGGCGTGAGCACCTCAGCCGCCAGGAGCCCGTGGCCGCGCCTCGCCGGCGTCGTCGTCTTCGCCGTCGCCTTCGCCCTGGTCGAGGCCATGGTCGTGGTGTACCTGCGTGAGATCTTCGGCCTCAAGCAGGCCGTGCGGTTCACGCCGCGGCACTTCTACTTCCCGCACTCCTACCTGTACCGGGAGCAGGCGCGCGAGTTCGCCACGATGGTCATGCTGCTCGCCGTGGGCTTCGTGGCCGGCCGTACCTGGTGGCAGCGCTTCGCCTACTGGCTGCTCGCCTTCGGCGTGTGGGACATCTTCTACTACGTGTGGCTGTGGGTGTACCTGCGCTGGCCGTCGTCGCCCGGCGACCGCGACCTGCTGTTCCTCATCCCGCAGGAGTGGTGGGGCCCCGTGTGGGTGCCGGTGCTGGCCTCGTGCGTGTTCATCGCCGTGGCGGTGCTGGTGCTCAAGTTCACGCGCCGGGCGTGAGGCGTACGTGGCGGCGTGCTACTATCACCGTCGTGCGACTGCCGCATCGGCGCCGTCGCAGGGCGACTGGAGGTATACCGTGAAGCGCTGGCCGTTCGCGAGTGTGTCCCTGCTCTTCTGTCTCGTGCTCTTCGCGGCCGTCGCCGCCCAGGCGCAGGCGCTCACTTTCGCCGCGCGCGCGGCCTACCCGACGGGCTCGCAGGCGCGCGCGATCGCCGTGGGCGACGTGAACGCCGACGGCAGGCTCGACCTGGTCACCGCCAACATGGGCGCGAGCACCATCAGCCTGCTCAAGGGCAACGGCCTCGGCGGCTTCGCGGCGGCCGCGAACTTCGCCACCGGCTCGCTCCCGCGCGCGGTGGCGCTCGGCGACCTCAACCGGGACGGCCGTCAGGACGCGGTGACGGCCAACAACGGCACCGCGACCGTCAGCGTGTTCCTCGCCAATGCCGCCGGCGGCTTCAACGCCAGGGCCGACGTGGGGGCGAGCGCCGGCGGTACCGGCATCGCCGTCGCCGACATGAACGCCGACGGCAAGCTCGACGTGGTCCAGACGAGCGAGGGCGCCAGCGTGGTGCGCGTCCTCATCGGCAACGGGTCCGGCGGCTTCACCTCGTCGGCCGCCTACGCCACCGGGGCGAGCCCGTTCTCGGTGGCCGTCGCCGACTTCAACGGCGACGGGCGCCAGGACATGGCCACCGCCAACTACGTCGGCAACAACGTCTCCATCCTTCTCGGCTCGGCCACGGGGTACACGCGCTCGACGCTCACCGCAGGGTCGCGTCCGTTCGCGGTCGCGGCCGGCGACCTCAGCGGCGACGGCAAGAAGGACCTCGTCGTGGCGAACTCCGGGGGCAACACGGTGAGCGTGTTCTTCGGCACCGGCACCGGCACCTTCGGCAGCCCGAAGGCCTACGCGACCGGCTCGTATCCCAATCTCATCGCGCTGGCGGACGCCAACGCCGACGGCAAGCTGGACGTGGTCACCTCCAACTACTTCGGCAACTCGGTCAGCGTCCTGCTCAACACCGGGACCGGCGCGCTCTCCGCGAAGGCCGACTTCGCCGTGGGGACCAACCCGTCCGGCGTCGTGGCCGCCGACTTCAACGCCGACAGGAAGACCGACCTCGCCACGTCCGAGGTGGGCTCTTCGGGGGCGAGCGTCCTCCTTCAGCGGTAGCGGACGCGCGACGCGCGGCCGGGGCGGCGACGGCCGCCGGCCGCGCGTCCATCCACAACGCCGACCGCCCTGTTCTCGCGCCGCACGCGCTACAATGCGCGTGCGCGGCGTCCTGCGCCGCAACGACGCCGACGCCGCGCGGGGCAGTAGAGCGCGGTCCAGGGGGCCGCCCGATCAGGAGGTCAGCATGAGATCTCGCTCGGTGTTCTTCGTCCTCGTCCTCGTCGTGCCGCTGCTACTGGCCGCGGCCGGCGCCGCCGGCGCGGGTGCGCTCACCTTCGCCTCGCGAGCGGCCTACGCCTCCGGCTCCCAGACGCGCGCCGTCGCGGTGGGAGACGTGAACGCGGACGGCCGCGTCGACGTGGTGGCGGCCAACATGGGCGCCAGCACCGTGAGTCTCTTCACCGGCACCGGCCTCGGCACGTTCGCCGCGGCCAGGACCTTCGCGACGGCGTCCCTTCCGCGCGCCGTCGCCGTCGCCGACTTCAACCGCGACGGCCGCGGCGACGCGCTCACGGTCAGCTGGGACCCGAACGCGAAGGCGGCCAGCCTGCTGCTCGCCACCACCACGGGCGGGTTCGCGGCGCGTCGCGACGTCGCCATCGGCCAGGGCACCACGGCGCTGGCCGTGGGCGACGTGAACAACGACGGCAAGCTCGACTTCGTCACCGCCAACGAGGGCGCGAGCATGTACGTGAACGGCAACATCAGTGTGCGCCTCGGAAACGGCGCCGGCGCCTTCACCGCGGCCGCCAACGTCGTCACCAAACAGGGCCCGGAGGCCGTCGGACTGGCCGACTTCAACGGCGACGGCAGGCTCGACCTCGCGGTGGCCAACTACGTCGCCAATTCGGTCACGGTGTGGCGCGGCAGCGGCACCGGCACCTTCACCGGCGCGGTCGACGTGGCCTGCGGCTCCGGTCCGTTCGCCCTCGCCACCGGCGACGTGAACGGCGACGGCAGGCGCGACATCGTCACCGCCAACGGCGGCGGCAACACGCTGAGCGTGCTCCTCGGCAACGGCGCCGGGGGCTTCGCGGCGAAGAGGGACTACGCCGCCGGGTCCTACCCGAACGCCGTGGCGATCGCCGACATGAGCGGCGACGGCAAGATGGACCTGGTGGCCTCCAACTACTTCGGCAACAGCGTCAGCGTGCTCGTGGCCAACGGCAGCGGCGGGTTCCTCGCCGCGCAGACCCTGGCCTCGGGCACCAACCCGTCGGGGGTGGCGGTGGCCGACTTCAACGGCGACCGCAAGCTCGACGTGGTCGACTCCGAGGTGGGGACCTCGAGCATCGGGGTGTTCCTGCAGCAGTGACGGGCACCAGAGAAGGGACCGTCGGCACGGGGCGGGCCCGGCGTCAGCCGGGCCCGCCCCGTGCGCGTTCCGTCTCCTGCTGCTCCGGGCCGCGGGTCGATGCGCGGTTCCTCCGGCCCGCGACGGGGAAGTGTGCGGCGTGAGTGCCGAGAGAGAAGGAGGCGGAATGGACGGTCCTTCACCGCGCCGCGTCGCGCGCGTCATCGAGCCGCAGCCGGTCATGGAGGGCGCCGGCGTGCGCCTGCGGCGCAGCATCGCCGGCGCCGCGCTCGACTACCTCGACCCGTTCCTGCTGCTCGACCACTTCCAGTCCGACGAGCCCTCCGACTACCTCGCGGGCTTCCCCTGGCACCCGCACCGGGGCATCGAGACGGTCACCTACATGCTGGCCGGCGAGGTCGACCACCGCGACAGCATCGGCAACGCCGGCGCCATCGGTCCCGGCGACGTGCAGTGGATGACCGCCGGCGGCGGCATCATGCACGAGGAGA
>CAIXSE010000725.1 GCA_903921965.1 uncultured Thermoleophilia bacterium
CGGGGTGCGCAGCTCGTGGCTCATGTTGGCGAGGAACTCGGTCTTGGCGCGGTTGGCGGCCGCCGCCTGGGCGGCCAGGGCCTCGGCCCGCAGGGCGGCCTGCTCGAGGCGCAGGTTGGTGTCGCGGAGGCTCTCCTCGGCGGCGACCTGGGCGCTGAGGTCGGTGAACGTCTCGAGCAGCCGCTCGCCCTGGCGCAGGCGGATGCGGCTGACCGTCTTGAGCACCGGTACCGTGCTGCCGTCGGAGCGGATGAACACCTTCTCGGCGTTCTCGACCTCGACGCCCTGGTCGAGCACCGGGCAGTCGCGTTCGCCGGCCGGGCAGATGAGCCTGTGGCAGACGTGGCCCACCACGGTGTCCTCGGTGCCGCCGAACAACTGCAGGCCCTTGGCGTTGACCGATTCCACGATCATGGTGGCGGGGTCGACGATGAGGACCCCGGCGTCGATGTTCCCGAGGAGGAGGCGCAGGAACTGCTCGTGCTCGGCCAGCGCCGCCCTGGCCTCGGCCTCGCGGTGGTTGATGACGGCCAGCGCGACCTGGTTGGCGAGCTGGCACAGCGCCGCGGTCTCGTTCTCGTCCCAGACGCGCGACGCGTCGGGGTCGGACAGGTGGACGGTGCCGATGACGGCGTCGCCGGCGCGCACGGCGGCGTCGAGCGTCGCCGCCGCTCCGGCGTCGCCGTGCGCGCCGGCGACGCGCGCGCGGCACAGGGCCGCCGGGCCGTTGCCGACGAATTGCGCCTTGCGCAGCGCGACGAAGAGCGCGCCGTAGGCGGGCTCTTCGAGGGCCGCGCCGCTCGTGTGCCGGCCCGCCCCGGCGTCGTAGCAGTCCACGGAGCGGAGCCGTGCGCCGTCGTCGTCCAGCAGCCACACGCCGGCGCCTGCCGCTCCGAACGCGGGCGCCGTGGCCGCGGTGAGCTCGGCGGCCAGCGCCGGGACGTCGCCGGCCGCGAGCGCCGGCGAGAGCGCGACCCGCGCGACGACCTCGGCGAGCGACCGGGCGCGGTCGGCCGCGGCCTGCCGGGACTCCGTGGCTTCGAGGGCGCGCTGCTTGGCACCGAGCTCGGCGCGGCTGCGGAACGACTGGAGGAGTGCAGCGACCTGGCTGCCGAAGAGGCCGAACATCTGGAGGGTCTCGGCCAGCGGCGCGTCGTAGTGGTCGGCGCCGCGGACGGTGATGCCGCCCACGATGATCGCGTTCACGAAGCCGTCCGCGGCCTGGCAGTGGCTGTACACGAGGTGCGCCAGGCCGCCGCCCGGGAAGGAGGCCTCGAGCTCGAGACGGCGGAGACGGGACGTCTCGAGCGACCCTGCCTCCGTGCCGGCGGCGAGGAGCTTCGCTCCCATCGCGGTCACCAGGTCCTGGTCGAGCGGCGCGCCGAACACGCAGGCCGGACGCGTGAAGCGGCCTTCGTCGTCGAGCACGTACGACACGCCGAACTCGACGTCGAACACGTCGACGATGGCGTCGGCGACGAGGGCCGGGATGCCCTTCTCGTCCGGCAGCGCGAGCGCCTTCTCGAAGAACTCCCCGATACGCTCGAAGCGCCCGACCTCGACGTCCAGCCTGTCCCTGGAGTCGATCAGCTGCTGCTGCAGGAGCGTGTACTGGCTCTGCAGCGCCGAGAACGTCAGCGTGTCGGGGCGCGGGCTGGACATGCCGGCCGGCTCCTCCTCAGGCCCGGTAGATCGCGGCCAGGGCCGTGGTGTAGTTGTGGAACGTGACGGCGCCGCCGAGACGCGCGTACTCGCCGAACCCGTACATGCCGAGCCACGGCGGCACGCC
>CAIXSE010000726.1 GCA_903921965.1 uncultured Thermoleophilia bacterium
CGGGGTGCGCAGCTCGTGGCTCATGTTGGCGAGGAACTCGGTCTTGGCGCGGTTGGCGGCCGCCGCCTGGGCGGCCAGGGCCTCGGCCCGCAGGGCGGCCTGCTCGAGGCGCAGGTTGGTGTCGCGGAGGCTCTCCTCGGCCCTCTTGCGCTCGGTGTCGTCGTAGGCCACACCGGTCATGCGCACGGCGCGGCCCTCATCGTCCCGTACGCATATGGCGAGCGTGCGCAGGTACCTCACCTCGCCCCCCGGCCAGACCACCCTGTACTCGGTGTCCAGGCGCTCGCCGTCGCGCAGGAGGTCCTGCATCTCGGCGAGCGCCCTGTCGCAGTCGTCGGGGTGCAGCAGGCGCGCCCAGTCTTCGGGGGAGTCGGGGCGGCCGGGGCTCACCCCGAAGAGGCCCGACAGCCAGGCGTCGGCCTCGAAACGGGCCGTGCCCGGCTCGTAGTCCCACACGCCGTAGCGGGCGGCCTCGGCCGCGAGCTGCATGCGCTCGGCGCTGCGGGCGGCCTCGGCCTCGGCGTGGCGGCGCGCCGTGACGTCTTGCATGACCGTCAGGAAGAACGCCTCGCCGTCGCCCTCGATGACCTCGCCCGAGAAGACGCCGTCGACGATGTGACCGTCTCTGGCGCGCGCCTGCAGGTCGATGTCCCGCACCCTGCCGTCGCGTGCGAGCTCGCGGGCCACCGCCTCCTGGTCCTCGGGACGGGGGAAGATGTCGAGCTCGCGGGCACTGCGGCCCACCACCTCGTCGCGCTCGAAGCCCAGCGTGGCCAGGAACGCGTCGTTGACGTCGATGAACGGGTGGTCTCCCGCGAGACTGTTCACGGCCATGGGCAGCGGGTGCAGATGGAACAGCCGGTCGAAGCGCAGTCGGAGGCTCTGCTCCACGCTGAGGTCCCTGCTGATCCCGAAGATGCAGGGCCGGCCTTGCCACAGGCCGCTCCAGACGCGGGTCTCGACCGGGACGAGGGTGCCGTCTTTGGCCAGCAGCGGCAGCGGGCAGACATCACGCTCGCCCTCGAGCATGGCCGCGACGATGGCCGCGGCCTCCTCGCGACGCTCGACGGGGTGCAGCTCGACGATGTGCATCCCCAGGATCTCGTCGCGGCGGTACCCGAGCTTGCGGCAGACGGCCGCGTTGGCGTAGAGCACGCGGCCCTGTGCGTCGCCGACGACGACGACGTCGGCGAGGGCCTCGAGGAACGCCACGAAGCCGTCGGCGGACGTGTCGTTCGCGCGGACCTGCCGCTGGGGGTCTGGCGCGCCGGCGGTCACGGGAGCAGGCCTCCGCTGTGGACCACGTGAGGGCGCGGAACCGCGTTCGCCGCCGTCGGCGTCGCGAGCGGCGGCGGTGCCTGGGGGACCACCCGTCGTCTGGGCCCCCGCTCAGGCGGGGTGCGCCCGGTCACTGTACTCTCACCATCTGTCGAGGCGGGCCTCGTGACCGCCAGGTCGTACCCCACACCAGTATAGTGCACCACTCGCGCGCGCGCCGAAGCGGGCCGGGCGAGCGCGGACTGTCGCCTTCGACCCGGCTCGAGGCTGATGACCCCGAAGGTGCACGCGTCCGGGCTGGCCCCGGGTGTGTCGAAGGCCGTGCCGCCGCCGTCCGGCCGGAGGCAGCGGCGGGCCTGCGGTAGACTCGGGGCCGGCAAGCCACCGATCGAGGGGGGTACGACGGCCGAAAGTCCCGGCACGGTCATCCTGGGGAGCGGTCTGGCGGGCCTCAGCGCGGCGGTGCGGCACCCGGGCGCGCTCGTCTTCGAGGCCACGGGTGCGGCAGGAGGCCTCTGCTCGTCGAGCGTGGTGGACGGGTTCACCTTCGACCGCGCGGGGCACCTGTGGCACCTCGCGGACGCTCGGGTGCGGAGGACCGTGGAGGCGTGGCTCGGCGGACCGCTGCGCGGCCACCGGCGCAGGGCCGGCGTGCTGTTCCGCGGGCGGCTCCTGCCCTATCCGGTGCAGCTCGCGCTGGGCCGGATGCCGGCGGACGCGGCCGCGGCCGCCGGCGCCGGCCTCGAGCAGGTCCGCGTGGGCGCGCGTCCTGCCGCCGGCGAGACGTTCGAGGAGGCGTGCCTGCGCAGGTACGGGGAGGGTCTGACGAGGCTGTTCCTCGCGCCCTACCAGGCCAAGCTGCTCGGCCGCGCGCCGCGCGAGGTGCTCGCCGAGCCGTTCGGCCGACTCCTCCCCGACCTCAGCGTCGAGGCCATGCTGGCCTCGCTCGACGGCGACGTCGGGTACGCGGGGTACAACGCCACGTTCCGGGACGTCCCTGGCGGGTGCGGCCGCGTCGGTGACGCCCTGGCAGCGGCGACGCCGGGCCTGCGGCTCGAGTCGCCGGTGTCCTCCCTGGACTGCGGCGACCGGGCGGTGACGGCCGGGGGCACGACGCTGCGCTACGAGCGGCTGGTGGCCACCCTGCCGCTGCCGGCGCTCGCCTCCCTCACCGTGGACCTGCCGGCGGCACTGCGCGAGACGGCCGCGCGCCTGCGTGGCGCGGCCGTGGTCGTGGTCAACCTCGGCGTGGCCGGCCCGCCCGCCAACGGGCTGCACTGGGTGTACGTCCCCGAGCCGGCCTTCCCGTTCTACCGGGTCGGCTCGTACTCCAGCTTCGCCCCCGAGGCGGCGCCTCCCGGGTGCCACTCGCTGTACGTGGAGCTCCCGGCCGGCTGGTGGGACGCGCGGCCGCAGGCGGTGCGCGTCCCGCTGGTCCTCTCGGCCCTGGAGCGGAGCGGGCTGCTCGGCGACAGCCGCAGGGTCGTGGCCGCGGAGGTCGTGCGCCTCGACCCGGCGTACGCCGTGCTCACCGCGGAGTCGGCGCCCGTGCGCGAGGCGCTCCTGGCCTGGTACGGCGCGCGCGGGGTCGTCCTGCACGGACGCTTCGCGCGCTGGGACTACCTCGCCATGGACGACGTGGTCGCCGCCTCGCTCGTCATGTGACGACCGCCGCGACCAGCTCCCGGTAGGCGGCGGCGAAGCTGCGCAGGTCGTAGTGCCGGGCGCGCTCGCGAGCCGCCTCGCCCATCCTGCGGCGCAGGGCCGGGTCGAGGAGGAGCTCGCGGAGGGCGCCGGCGACCTCGTCTTCGGACTCCGAGAGGAAGCCGCTCTCGCCGTGCGCCACCATCTCGGGCAGGCACCCGCGGGGCTGGCTGACCACGGGCAGCCCCGCGGCGAGCATCTCGATGACGGACAGCGAGCAGAGCTCCAGCGACGTCTCGGTCAGGTGCAGGCCGACGTCCGCCGCTGCGAGGAAGGCCGGCACGCGCGTCCACGGCACGACGCCGCGGAAGCGGACGCGGCCGCCCCACGGCACGCGCTCCAGGTCGGGGGCGATCTCGAAGCCGCGCGCGCCGCGCCCGCCGACGACGAGCTCACCGCGGCACGCGCACAGGTCCGGCAGGTACGAGAGCAGGCGCCGGGGGAACTTGCCCGGGTCGAGGCGCGCGAGCATGACCGCGCGCGCCCTGCCCCGGCGGCCGCGCGTGGGGCTCCGCGGAGCGTCGAGCGACGCGCCGTTGGGGATGAGGTGGACGCGGTCCGCCGGCAGGTGGCCCTGCGTGCGCCGGTGGTAGGCGGAGAGCACGACGTAGGCGTCCGGACCGTCGGGCATCTTCGTGACCGCGTGGCCGACGAGGATGCGCGGCACCGGGCACCGCTCGGCGAGCCCGGCGAACCGCGTGGTGGACCACCAGTGGAAGACGAGGCCGCTCGCGGAGGTGCGTTCGACGATCCCCAGCACGTCTTCCGTGTCCCGGACGACGTGGCACGGCGCCCCCAGGCGTCGCAGGGCCTCCCTGTACCCGAAGCCGTCGTAGCTGCCGGGGTCGGCGCAGAGGACGAGGTGCCGGTAGCCGTCCAGGGCGCGGACGACCTCGAGCAGCACGCGGCCGGCGCCGCTGCCGATGTACGGCACGAGGGAGACGAGGAGCGGGGAGGAGCCGGGCGGCGCGGCCGGGTGGCCGCGGCGGCGCCGGGCGGACGCGGGGATGTACCGCGCGAGCCCCGCCTGCGGCCCGGCGAGAGGGACGCGCTCGGCGGCGAGGCGGTACGCGCGCACCGCCGCCGCCGGCCGTCCCGTCCGCGCGAGCACCCGGGCGAGGTTCACGCGCGCCGGCAGGTTCTCGGGCTGGATGGCCAGGGCGTCGCGGTAGGCGCGCTCGGCGGCCGCGTCGTCGCCCTCGGCCGCCAGCACGTTGCCCAGCGTGCAGCGCGCGGCGTCGAAGCCCGGGTACTCCCGGAGGAGGGTCGTCGCCAGCGCTCTCGCGCCGTCCGTCCGTCCCGTCCTCGCCAGCAGATCGGCGAGGTTGTTGGCCGCGGCCGGACTGGCCGGCCGCGCCTCGAGTGCCTGCCTGAAGGTCTGCTCCGCTTGCGCTGCGTCCCCGCGGGCCTCGTACGCGAGGGCCAGCGCCTCGTACGCGTCGGCCCGGTCGAAGTCGGGGGCGTCGTCGCCGGGGTCCTCCCGCAGCGCCGTCTCCAGGTCGCGGGCGGCCCCCGCGTGGTCGCCGGCGTGGAGGCGGGTCAGCCCGCTGAGGAACCAGGCCCCCGCGCCGGCGCCGCGCGCGGCGGCGCGGGCGAAGCAGTCGAGGGCCTGCGACGGGGGGCCCAGGTGGTCGAGCACGACGCCCAGCTCGATCCAGGCGCGGGCGTTGCCGGGCTCCTCGCGGACCTTGCGCTCGGCGAGCGTCCGGTAGTGCTCGGCTTTGAGAGGGGTCTTGTCGAGCCGCAGGTCGCCGTAGTGGTGGATGACGACCTCGTCGGTCGCGGCGATCGTCCCGCCGGCCGCGACCACGGAGGGAGCCACGCTGTGGTGGACGATGCCGCTGTACCGGAACCGCGGGTCGTTGCGGAAGAGGCGCACCGTGCGGCTGGGACTCCAGCCGCAGGCGCCGAGCGACGCCGGCGCGGCCGGGTCCGCGGGCCGCCAGCGCGGCTTCGGCAGGTAGTGGTACGTGCGGATGAGCGGGAGGTAGGCGTCTGCCTCGGGATGCTCCACGAGCCGCCTTACGGCGTCGTGGGAGGCGGCGTCGAGCACTTCGTCGGCGTCGAGGTTGAGGATCCAGTCCCCCGAGGCGGCCTTGCGCACGGCCTCGAACGCCCGGCCGTAGTGGTCCCGCCAGCGCCACTTCACCACGCGTGCCCCGGCGGCGGCGGCGATGCGCGGCGTCAGGTCGGTCGAGCCGGTGTCGAGCACGAGCAGCTCGTCGGCGACGTCGCCGGCGCTGGCGAGGCACGCGGCGATGAACCCCTCTTCGTCGCGCGCGACGACGCAGAGAGAGATGGTGGGCCGGGAGCTGGGCACGAACGCCCGGCTCGTCAGCCGAAGTCGATCGGCGTGAAGGTGGTGGTGAGGTCGGGCGACCCTCCGATGGTGCTGGGGGCGATGCCGCCGACGACGGCGTCGAGGTCGGAATCGTCGGCCGGTCCGTCTTCGCGCTGCTCGTCGGGTCCCTGTTCCGGTGCCATTTCGTCCTCCGGGCTCGTCAACGGATGTCCCGGTACGAACGTAGCCACACGACCGTGGGAGGTCAAGGTTGAGGTCTCACCCCACGGGTCTTCCCTCGGCCGCCGCACGCGCCTCCGCCGCCGCGGCTCGCGCCTTCGCCGCAAGGCGTGCGTCGAGTGTGCCGCCGCCGGCAAGCGCCTCCAGCACCTCGGCCGTCGAGGCCTGCATGCGGCCGGCGTCCCTGGACATCTGGCCGGGGTGGAGCCGGTACCGCACGAGCACGCGCGGGACGAACACGTGGCGCGCGCCCGCCGCGAGGGCCCGCAGCCAGAAGTCGTAATCCTCCACGTAGACCCCCTCGCGCATCCCTCCGACGCGCTCGAAGACGGCGCGCGTGCACACGGCGGCCGGACCGAGGATGACGTTGCGCTCCAGCATCTGCTCGAGCGTGAACTCCATGACGTGCCGGGCACGTTCGCCCTCGTAGTACGGGGAGAGCACCCCGGCGGCGGTGAAGACCTCGGCGCTGCACGAGTAGATGTCGTAGCCGGGGTGCCCGTCGATGAACGCCGCGTAGGTGGCGAGGCACGCCGGCAGGAGGACGTCGTCGGCGTCCAGGCGGAGCAGGAAGGGGGCGGTGCCGGCTCTCGCGCCGGCGTTGCGGGCGGCGGCCGGACCGGCGTTGCGCTGGTGCAGCACGGTGATGCGGGAGTCGCCGGCCGCGCAGCGTTCCGCCACCGCCCGCGTGGCGTCCTTGGACCCGTCGTCGACGATCACGAGTTCCCAGCCGGTCCACGTCTGGGCGAGCACGGAGCCGGCCGCCTCACCGATGGTCGCCGCCGCGTCCAGCGCCGGCATGACGACGCAGAACCGGGGGGCCGCCGCGGTCTGGGCGGGACGACCGGCGGTCTCCCGTGGGCGGTGCACCTTCAACCCAGCTCGAAGCTGGTGACCCCGAAGATGCGCGCGGCCGGCAGGCCCGGGTCGCCGCCGCGGTACATGCGCGCCGTCTCGAAGACCGGGGTCAGGCCGTGGCGCCCGGCGAGGGCCACGGCGGCCGGGTTGGCCTCGGGCGTGTCGAGGATCACGTCGCCGCCGGCCGCGGTGAGGCGGCCGAACAGGGCCTCGGCGGTGTCCGCGTCGTCGGCGAACAGCGGCCCGATCCTGGCGCCCTCGCGGCAGGGGCGGATGACGCCGAAGCCGCGGACCGCCGGGGCGGCTCCGGGCCCCGGGGCGCCGAGGCACGCGAGCGCGAGGTGCCCCGGCAGGGATACCCAGGGCGCGAGGAAGGCGTCGCGTCGCGCCCCGAAGTGCGCCGCGTCGTAGGCAGCCAGCTCGTCGAAGCCGACGGAGGCGGCCGGGACGATGACGCGGCCACCGGCCGCCGGCCCGGGGCAGGAGGCGGGCACGAGGCCCCGGTACCGCACGTTGCGCCACGCCGTCGCGAAGCCCAGGTGCGCGTACTGGTGCCGGTGCTCGACGACGCCGTCGATGCCGACCGTGCGGTCGCCCAGCCGGTCGAGCGCGCGCCGCGCCAGGCCGACGCCGAGCTGCATCGCGCGGTACTCGGGCCGCACGATGTAGAGCCCGATGAAGCCGAAGCCGGCGCCGTAGCGGACCGCGGACACGGTGCCGGCCAGTTCGCCCCTCACGTACGCGCCGAGGAAGCCTCCGTCGTCGGCGGCGTAGAACGCCTCCGCGTCGTGCGGCCCGGGGTCCCAGCCTTCGGCGGCGGCCCAGTCGACCACGGTCCTCACGCCGTTCGGCCCCAGCTGCACGATCTCGCTGCCCGCATGCGTCTCCACACCCGTGTTCTTCGGCCCCGGGGCCCGAGACCCTGAGCCCGGCGCCTCACGGGGCGCCCCGTCCGCCCGGCCTCGTCGCGGGCCGCCGCTCGCCGCGTTGCCCGCCGCGCTGCCGGGGCGTAGACTTCAACGTTCCGAGCGCAGCCAGCCGCCCGTCGTCCACGGGCGCCCCAAGAAGGAGACCCACATGTTCTACGACAAGGACGCCGACCTCTCCCTGATCCAGAGCAAGACGGTGGCCATCATCGGTTTCGGCAGCCAGGGCCACGCGCACGCGCAGAACCTGCGCGACAGCGGCGTCAAGGTCGTGGTCAGCGAGCTCAAGGGCACGCCCAACGGCGAGCGCGCCGAGAAGGCCGGCTTCGAGGTGCTCGGCGCGGCCGAGGCCGCCAGGCAGGCCGACGTCATCATGATGCTGGTGCCCGACCAGACGCAGGCCGTCGTCTACAAGAACGACATCGCGCCCAACATCAAGGACGGCGCGACCCTCATGTTCGCGCACGGCTTCAACATCCACTTCGGCCAGATCGTGCCGCCGGCCACCGTCGACGTGACCATGGTCGCCCCCAAGGGTCCCGGCCACCTCGTGCGCCGTCAGTACGAAGAGGGCAAGGGCGTGCCGGTGCTCATCGCCGTGTACCAGGACGCGAGCGGCAACGCGCAGGCCCAGGCGCTCGCCTACGCGAGCGCCCTCGGCGGCCTGCGCGCCGGCGGCCTCGAGACCACCTTCCAGGAAGAGACCGAGACCGACCTGTTCGGCGAGCAGGCCGTGCTGTGCGGCGGCTGCACCGAGCTCGTCACGGCCGGCTTCGAGACGCTGGTCGAGGCCGGCTACCAGCCCGAGATCGCCTACTTCGAGTGCCTCCACGAGCTCAAGCTCATCGTCGACCTCATGTGGGAGAAGGGCATCGCCGGCATGCGCTACAGCATCAGCGACACCGCCGAGTACGGCGACCTCACGCGCGGC
>CAIXSE010000727.1 GCA_903921965.1 uncultured Thermoleophilia bacterium
GCCTTCCGACAGGAGACGTCCGTCCTCTCGCGCGCCCGCGCGCGGGAGCCGGCGAGACCACACACGAGGAGATCCCGGGATGAACGACCCAGCCAAGATCAGGAACATCGCGCTCGTCGGCCACCGCGGTACGGGCAAGACGTCGCTGTTCGAGGCGTTGCTCTTCGACGCCGGAGCGGTCACCAGGCTGGGTTCCGTCGCCGACGGCAGCACCATCTCCGACTGGGACGACGACGAGAAGAAGCGCCAGATGAGCCTGTCGGCCGGCCTGGCGCACGTCGACCGCGGCGGTGTCTCCTATAACATCATCGACACCCCCGGCGACTCGAGCTTCCTGGCCGACGCCATCGCCGCCCTGCAGGTCGTCGAGACGGCGCTGGTCATCGTCAACACCGTGCTCGGCGTCGAGGTCCAGACCGAGCGTCTGTGGAACCGCGCCGAGGAGCGCGGCCTCGGCCGCGTCATCGTGTGCAACATGCTCGACCGCGAGCGCGCCGACTTCGACCACGCGCTGCAGCTCCTGCAGGAGTCGTTCGGGACGCAGGTCGTGGCCGTGCAGCTTCCCATCGGCACGGAGCACGAGTTCAAGGGCGTCGTCGACCTTCTCTCGATGAAGGCCTACACGTACGCGGGCGGCAAGGCCACGGCGGGCGACATCCCCGCCGAGCTGGCCGACGCCGCGGCGGCTGCTCGCGACAAGCTCGTCGACGCGGTCGCCAGCACCAACGACGACCTCGCCGAGAAGTACCTCATGGAGGAGGAGATCACCGAGGCCGAGCTCGGCGCGGCGTTCGCGTCCGCCGTCGCCAGCGCCCAGCTGTACCCGGTGGCCTGCGCCTCCGCGACGGCGAACATCGCCGTCGACCACCTCTTCGACGTCCTCGCGCTCACGCCGTCCCCGGTCTCCGCGCCGGCCCCCCTGGTCATGCAGGGCGAGACCGAGACCGAGCTCGCCTGCGACGTCTCCAAGCCGGCTGTCGCCTTCGTCTTCAAGACCCTGGCCGACCCGTTCAGCGGCCACGTCAACGTGTTCCGTGTCTTCCAGGGCACCGTGCACAGCGACTCGCAGGTGACGATCGCCCGCGACGGCCACAAGGAGCGTCTCGGCCAGCTGCTCAAGACGATGGGCAAGGAGAACAAGCAGAGCGACGCCCTGGTCGCCGGCGACATCGGGGCCATCGCCAAGCTCAAGGACGTCGTCACCGGCGACACGCTCTGCGAGGGCCAGGTCGTCAGCTTCCCGGTCATCGCCTTCCCGGCGCCGCTCATGAGTTTCGCCATCACCGCCAAGAGCAAGGGCGAGGAAGACAAGGTCATCACCGCCCTCCGCCGCCTCAGCGAAGAGGACCCGATGCTCGAGGTGCACCGCGACGAGCAGACCGGCGAGATGATCGTCGGCGGCATGAGCCAGGTGCACGTCGAGGTCACCGTCGAGCGCATGAAGCGCCGCTTCGGCGTCGAGGTCGAGCTCAAGCCGCCGCGCGTGCCGTACCGCGAGACCGTCAAGGGCACGGCCAAGGCCGAAGGCAAGCACAAGAAGCAGACCGGCGGCCGCGGCCAGTTCGCCGACACGTGGATGGAGATCTCCCCGCAGCCGCGCGGCGTGGGGTTCGAGTTCGAAGACAAGATCGTCGGCGGCGCCATCCCGCGCAACTTCATCCCGGCCGTGGAGAAGGGCGTGCGCAACGCCATGGCCGAGGGCTTCCTCGCCGGCTATCCCGTGGTCGACGTCAAGGTGTCGCTCTACGACGGCAAGTTCCACCCCGTCGACTCCAGCGACATGGCGTTCCAGATCGCCGGCTCGCTCGGCTTCCGCGCCGCCGCCGAGAAGGCGCAGCCGGTGCTCCTCGAGCCCATCATGAACGTCGAGATCACCGTGCCCGAGGAATGCGTCGGCGACATCATCGGCGACCTCAACTCGCGGCGCGGCCGCGTGCTCGGCACCACGCCGCGCGGGCACTCCAACGTCGTCGGCGCCGAGGTACCGCTGGCCGAGATGCTCAGCTACGCGCCCGACCTCACGTCCATGACCGGCGGTCGCGGCGACTACCACATGGAGTTCCTCCGCTACGACGAGGTGCCGGCGCACATGGCCCAGAAGGTCATCGAGCAGGCCAAGGCCGAGAAGGAAGAAGCCAAGAGCTGAGCGGCCAAGCCGCACTGAATGCCCGCAAATCAGGTGGTTTTTCAGGCCGCGGCGCACTGGCCGCCGCAGGCGCGAGAGGCGTACAATCGCCGGTGACAGAGAGGTAGACGACGTGACCGATATCGGCACCATGCGTGTGAAGAGCGGCCTCGCCGACATGCTCAAGGGCGGCGTCATCATGGACGTCACCAACGCCGAGCAGGCGAAGATCGCCGAAGACGCCGGCGCCTGCGCCGTCATGGCGCTCGAGCGCGTGCCCAGCGACATCCGCGCCCAGGGTGGCGTGGCCCGCATGGCCGACCCCACGAAGATCCGCGAGATCCAGGAGTGCGTCTCCATCCCCGTGATGGCCAAGGCGCGCATCGGCCACTTCGTCGAGGCGCAGATCCTCGAGTCCCTCGAGGTCGACTACATCGACGAGAGCGAGGTCCTCACGCCGGCCGACGAGGCCAACCACATCAACAAGTGGAACTTCA
>CAIXSE010000728.1 GCA_903921965.1 uncultured Thermoleophilia bacterium
CGCGGCGCTCGCCGGCCTGCAGGAGGTGCTGCTGCAGCGGGCCGGCGACCACGTCGAGACCGTGCTGCCGGCCTACACGCACCTGCAGCGCGCCCAGGTCACGTCGCTGGCGCAGCACCTGCTCGCGTACTTCTGGATGCTGGAGCGCGACCGCACGCGGCTCGAGGCCGCCCGGCAGGCGTGCCTCGAGCTCCCGCTCGGGGCCGGTGCCGCCGTCGGCCTCGACTTCGACCTGGACCGCGAGTCCGAGGCCGCCGGCCTGGGCTTCGCGCGCGTCGCCGAGAACTCGCTCGACGCCGTCGCCAACCGCGACTTCGTGCTCGACTACCTGAACGCCGCGGCGCAGCTCGGCGGCCACATCAGCCGGCTCGGCGCCGAGCTGGTGCTCTGGGCGACGAGCGAGTTCGGCTTCGTGCGCCTGCCCGACGCCTTCGCCGGCGGCTCGAGCATCATGCCGCAGAAGAAGAACCCCGACGCCGCCGAGCTCATGCGGGCGGCGGCGCCGCGGCTGGCCGCCGACCTCGCCGGCCTGCTCGGCGTGCAGCACGGTCTGCCGCTCGCCTACAACACCGACCTGCGCGAGGACAAGCGCTACCTGTTCGACGCCGTCGACTGCCTCGAGCAGCTCCTCCCGGTGGTGCGCGGCATGCTCGAGGAGGTCACCTTCGACGAGCAGCGCATGGCGGCGGCCTGCGACCAGTACCTCGCCGCCACCGACGTCGCCGACCACCTGGTCGAGCGCGGCGTGCCGTTCCGCGAGGCGCACCACCTCACCGGCGCGCTCGTGCGCCGCTGCCTCGAGTCCGGCGAGGACCTCGCGCAGGTTCCGCTCGAGGAGCTGCGCGGCCTCTCGCCGGCCTTCGGCGACGGCTACTACGCGCTCCACGACCCCGCCGCCCAGCTCGCGCGCAAGCGCTCGCGCGGCGGCTCGGCCCCGGAGCGCGTGCGCGAGCAGCTGGGGCGGGCCCGGCTGGCGCTGGCCACCCGTCCCTGCTGCGGCTGAAGCGGCGCCCACCCCGCACCCACGCGCCTCCGTCGCGCCGCCCGCCCGCGCTCGCGCGCGTCCGTCGCGGCGCCGCCCGGCGCATCCGGGTACACTCGTCGCATGACGTCCCGGGCGCCGCTCTCCCAGTCCTTCTTCGCGCGCAACGCGCTCGAGGTCGCGCGCGAGCTGATCGGCTGCTCGTTCTTCGTCGACGGCGCGGGCGGGCGCATCGTCGAGACCGAGGCCTACCGCCAGGACGACCCCTGCTGTCACGCCTACAACGGCAGGACGCCCCGCAACGCCGTCCTCTTCGGCCCGCCGGGCCACCTGTACGTGTACTTCACCTACGGCATGCACTTCTGCGCCAACACGGCCTGTGAAGAGGAAGGCACCGGCGCCGGCGTCCTGCTCCGCGCGCTCGAGCCCGAGGCCGGTCTCGATCTGATGGCGGAGCGCCGCGGCGTCGACCGGCAGCGCCTGCTCGCCTCCGGCCCGGCGCGGCTGGCCCAGGCGCTCGGCATCGGCCGCGCGCTCAACGGACACCCCGTCTGGGAGCCGCCGCTGGCGATCCTCCCTCGTCCGGCCGGTGCGCCGGTGCCCGACATCGTCACCACGGCGCGCATCGGCGTGCGCGGCGGCGACCAGAGGCCGTGGCGCTTCGTCGACGCCGGCAGCGTCCACCTCTCGCGCCCGCTCGCGCGCACGCCCGTCCTGCCTGCTGGGTAAGATACCGCCAGACCCAACGCCGGATGCCGCCGGCGGCGCGCGGTCCTGCGCGCTCCCCGCGGTACGCCGTGCCCGACGAAAGGACCACCTCGTGAAACTCCGCGAGATCTACGAGACCGCCGTGCGCATGGGCATCGA
>CAIXSE010000729.1 GCA_903921965.1 uncultured Thermoleophilia bacterium
GCCTTTCGAGTAGAGCGGGCTCATGCTGCGCAGCTTGTCGACGATCGGCGGGAACACCTCGAGGAAGCCGTCGACCTCTTCCTCCGTGTTCTCCCTGCCGAGACTGAGGCGCAGGCTGCCGTGGGCCTCCTCGGCGCCGAGACCCAGGGCGAGGATGACGTGCGACGGTTCGAGGGAGCCCGACGCGCACGCCGACCCGCTCGAGACCATGTAGCCGTGCGCGTCGAGCTGGAGGAGCATCGACTCGCCCTCGATGTACCGCACGGTGAACGAGACGTTGCCCGGGAGCCGCTCCGTGGGGTGCCCGAGGTACCTGACCTCGGGGATCGCCTCGACCACGCCGGCGGCAAGCCGGTCCCGGAGGGCCTCGAGGCGGGGCCGGGTCTGCGGCATCTCGCGTTCCGCGAGCTCGAGCGCGGCCCCAAGCCCGACGATGCCGGGCACGTTCTCGGTGCCGGAGCGCAGGCGGCGTTCGTGGCCGCCTCCGTGCAGGATCGGCGTGAGCCGGGTGCCTCGCTTCACGTAGAGCGCGCCGACACCCTTGGGCCCGTAGAGCTTGTGACCGGAGATCGTGAGCATGTCGACGCCGAGCTCGGCGACGTCGATGGGCAGCGAGCCGGCCACCTGCACGGCGTCGGTGTGGAACACGGCGCCGTGCTCGTGGGCGATGCGCGCCAGCTCGGCGACCGGCTGCAGCGTGCCGACGACGTTGTTGGCGGCCATGACGGAGGCCAGCCGCGTGTCGTCGCGGAAGGCGACCTCGTACGCGTCGACGTCGATCACGCCGAGCTCGTCGACCGGGACGAAGTCCACCGCCCAGCCTGTGCGGTTGAGCGCCCTGGCGGCCTCCATCACCGCGGGGTGCTCGATGGCGCTGATGATGAGGTGTCCCGGCTCGAACCGCTGCAGGTAGCCGAGGAGGGCCAGGTTGTCGCCCTCGGTGCCACCGGCAGTGAAGACGATCTCACGCTCGCCGGCGTTGAGCGCCGCCGCCACCTGGGCGCGCGCCTGCTCGACGGCCGCGCGCGCCTCGCGCCCCACCCGGTGCAGCTCGGACGGGTTGCCGTACTTCTCGGTGAAGTACGGCACCATGACCTCGAGGACCCGGGGGTCGACCGCGGTGGTCGCGGCGTGATCGAAGTAGACGCTGGTCATCGCGGCACTGCCTCCTTGGTGAGGTCGTCGAGCGTGATCGAGTTGAGGGCGCCGGTGATGGCGCTGTCCAGCCGGCGCCACACGACGCGCGAAGCGCAGGACTCGGCCCGGTCGCAGGCGCCGTCGTCCGGCACGCAGCCGACGAGGGAGAGCGGGCCCTCGAGCGCCGTCACGACGTCCCCCACGGCGATGGCGCCGGCGGCGCGGCCGAGCTGGTAGCCGCCGCTGACCCCGCGCGTGGCCTTGACGAGGCCGCTCTCGCGCAGCCGCGCGAGGATGCGCTCGAGGAACGGCGCCGGGATGCCCTCCCCGCCGGCTATCTCCGAGAGTGGGACCGGCTTCTCGTCGTCGCGGGCCGCGAGGTACACCATGGCCCGCAGACCGTATTCGCAACGCGACGAGATCCGCACCGTGCCGCCTCCCGTAGAATCCCAACTGAACTGGTCGGCATTATGCTACCACGCAGGCTCTCGGCGTCAAACGGCGTCGGTCTCGTGCGCAGGGCGCGCCGGGAACGGGCGAGGAAGAGCGAGTACGAAGGGGAACGGCGGAGGCGACGGACCGCGGCGGCGGTCAGAGGCCGCGTACCGCGTTGGCCACGACCTGCTCCATGACCTTGCGGCCGATCCAGCCCGTGTACATCTGGGCGACGTCGCCGTTGCCGCGCATCACGACCAGGATGGGCGGGTTGCTGACCTTCAGCTGCTGGAGCGTGTCGCCGAGCTCGCTGCTCTTGCGGGCCTCGAAGTCGAGGAAGCGGCTGTCGGCGGCGTACTGCTTCTTCACGGCGTTGAAGGACTCGAGCATCTGCATGTCGTCGGCGGCGCCGTCGACGTACACGAGCAGAACGATGCCACGCTCCTGCTTGAGCGTGTCGCTGATGAACGCCGGGGTCTCGGCGGTGGGCACGAGCTTGAGGGGAGCGTACCCGGTCATGCCGTAGCTGCTGACGACGTTGTAGCTCGCAGGAGCCGGAAGCGCGGGGGCGGCGGGAGCGGTCGTGTCGGCGAGGACACGCACAGCCACGACGCCACCGAACAACATGGCGCCGACCGCGAGGATCAAGGCCACGGTCAGCAGGAACGCCCTGTTCCGCCTGAGGATGTTCATGCCCCCCTCCGAAGAAAGGCTCCACCTTGCCGTGCTCGCGTTATTCTCGAACCTGCTCTCGCAGGTGGGTGCTCTCCCAGTCCATCCACGGATGGTCCGAAGCGCGAGCTCCCGATGTGTTCGTGTTGGCTCGAGAA
>CAIXSE010000730.1 GCA_903921965.1 uncultured Thermoleophilia bacterium
CCGGCGCCGGCCTCGCCGGTGAACATCACGTCGCCGTTGCCCCACACCACGCCGCAGCTGCGGAGCGGCTCGGGCAGCTGGAAGTTGTAGCGCGGGATCAGCGTCGGCTGGCGCTCGAGCAGGCTCGCGACGACCGACTTGTCCGCGCGCGGCAGCAGCGGCATCGTGACGCGCATGCCGTGCTCCGCGAGAGCCGCCTGCAGCTGCGGGTAGGTCACGCCGGGCTCGATGACGGCCATGCGGTTGCGCCGGTCGATCCGCAGGATGCGGTCCATCCGGCGCAGGTCGACGATCACGGCTCCGGGCACGCTCGGCACGGTGTCGCCGTGGAAGTGCGGCCCGCCGGAGCTGACCGGCACCAGGGGCGTCGCCGTCTCGTTGGCCCAGGCGACGACCTTCTGGACCTCGTCGGCCGAGCCGGGCCGGACCACGGCCCACGGCGCGAGCCGCGGCACGAAGCTCTGGTCCGCGGCGTACTCCTCGAGGCTCGCCGGGTCGGCCGTGACGTTGTCACGGCCGACGAGCGCAGCGAGCCCGTCGATGATGTCGTTCACTGCGAGCACCCTCCTTGGGGGATCCTGCGGGCGGCGCGAGCGCCCCAGGCGGCGCGCTCCAGTCTCGTTGCGCCGACTCTCCAACACTGACCCGTGTCAGAGTCAAAGCGAGACGCCTTGCGCCCGACCGCCGAGGCCACCGCACTCCTCCCCCGCCCCCCGGCGCACAGGACCCGGCCGTCTGACTGGCCCGGCACGCAGCCCCGCACTAGAGTGGCGCCATGAGCCCCGAGCCCGAGGACCCCGCACTCCCGCCCGGCCCGCAGCGCCTCATGCCCATCGGCGTGTTCTCGCGGATCACCGGCTTGAGTCACCGTGCGCTGCGCCTCTACGCCGACCGCGGCCTCCTCCCCCCCGCCTACGTCGACCCCGAGACCGGCTACCGTTCCTACGACGTGCACTCGATCCGGGCGGCGGAGATGATCCGCCTGCTGCGCCGCCTGGACGTCCCGCTCGCCGAGATGCGCGCCTACATCGACGCGGCCGCCGCCGACCGCATGGCCGAGACCATCCGCCAGCAGCGGGCGCGCCTCGAGCAGGAGCAGGCGCGCCTCGACGCCGCGTTCCGCCTCCTCGGCCGCATCGACGAGCTCGACGGCATGTTCCGCGAGGCGCCCGCCGTCGAGCTGCTCGACCTCCCCGCCGAGCGGTGCCTCAGGTGGTCGGGCAGGATGGCCAGGGCGGAGTTCCACGAGTCCTACATCGAGCTGGCGGACGACCTCGCGGCGAAGGCGCGAGCCCGCGGCCTGACGCCGTGCGGCCGCGAGGTCGTGGTACTCCCCGAGCCGCCACGTATCGGCCTCGCCGGCGGCGACGAGACCGTGATCCGTTACCTGCTGTGTCTCCCGGTGAGCGGCGCCGGCGAGGCCGAAGGCGACGACCTGGTCGACCTCGAGGGCGGCCGCTTCGCGCGCAGCGAGTTCACCGGCCTCTACGAGGACGGCTACCGCTTCGCCTACGCGCGGCAGCTCGAGTGGCTCGCCGACAGCGGGCTCGTGCTCGGCGGGCCGCTGCGCATGCGCTTC
>CAIXSE010000731.1 GCA_903921965.1 uncultured Thermoleophilia bacterium
CTGCTCGCCGGCGCGGCTGCTGCTGGACGAGGTCCGCGCGGCCGGCCTGCCGGCCTACTTCTTCGACCACGGGGAGCAGCTCGTCTACCTCGACGGCGAGCTGTACGACCTGGCCGCGGCCGACGAGACGGCGCCGCGGCCTCTGGCGCACACCATCCTCGAGAGCGGCGTGGGCATCGAGTTCGGCTGGCACCACACCGGGCGTTGCGCCTGCCGCTTCTGCCGCCCGGTGCAGGGGATGGACGCGCAGGACGCCGTGGCCTGACGGCCGGGGCCGCACCCCGCGTCACCCCAGCAGGCGGCCCAGCTCCGCAGCGAGCACCTCTCCCGGCGGACCGGGCACCTCGTGCCCCAGCCCCGGGAGCAGCGCGAGCCCGCCGTCCAGTCCGGCGCCGGCCACGACGTCGGCCAGCCCGCGGACGTCGTCGAGGGCGTCGTCCTGATCGCCCACGAGGAGCCGCACGCGCAGGCCTGCCGCGGCCGCGGCGGCCAGGCGGTCCGCGGCCGGCGGGCCCTCCAGGTCGTCGAGACCCGCCGCCAGGGCCAGCACGGCCGCGGCCGGCGCGGGCCGCCCCGCGAGGCCCAGATCGACGGCGAGGCCGCCGCCCTGCGAGAAGCCGGCCAGGACGAGGGGCACGCCCGGCGCCCGGCGGAGGACGGCGGCGAGCTGGACGCTCACGTCGCGGAGCGCACGCCCGCGGTCGTCCCAGACGAAGAAGCCGGGGCAAAGCTCCTGGCTGGAGCGCGCCGCGGCGACGGTGAAGCCCGCCGCGGCCGCCGCGCTCCAGTGGAGCGCGGACTCGTCCGCGTCCTGGCCCCAGCCGTGGAGCGCGAGGACCACGGCGCGCGGGCCGCGCGGCTCGTCCGCAGCGGACGGCGCGGACAGCAGGACCGGTCCCGGCGGCCGCGACGACGGGGCGGCCGCCTCGGCGCGCGCCGACTCCCGCACCACCGCGGCGAAGTCAGCACGGCCGCGGAGCTGCTCGAGGTCGTCGTCCTCGAGCAGCCAGTCCCGCGGCCAGTAGTGGCCGCGCCCGAGCCCCCGGCGCAAGGCGGCCACCGCGGCCTCCGGCTCGCCCAGCCGGCCGTGGATGCAGGCGAGCCAGAACGGCACCTCGCCCTTCTGGGGGAACCGCTCGAGAGCTGCCCGGGCGAAGGGCAGGGCGCCGGCGTGATCGCCGGCGGCGAACCGCTCGAACGCCGCCGTGCGCAGGGGCTGGAAGCGCCCGGTCGCGACGGCTTCATCGAGAGAGAGGGTCATCGGCGCAGCATAGCAGCGTCCGCGGCGGCCGCCTCGAGGAGAGCCGATACGGTACAATCACGCCGTTCGTCCCGGGGCCGGGCGACGTAGTACGGTCACATTACCAGGAGACGACCCCCGGTGCCCGACCCGACAGACGAGACGAGCCCACTCCGCGACGGACTCCCGGACCCGCTGTTCGAGCAGGCGCCGGAAGCACTGCTGCTGCTGGACGCGGCCGACGGCCGCGTCCTCGAGGCCAACGCGGCCGCCGCGGACCTCTACGGCTGCACGCGCGAGCAGCTCGCCCGCCTGACGGCGCTCGACCTCTCCGCCGGCCGTGCGCGCGGGCAGTGGCCCGACGCGGCCGGCGGTCCCGGCGAGGTCGCCACGGGCGGGCCGTACCGGCACCGGCGGGCAGACGGGACGGAGTTCCCGGCCGAGGTCTCGGCGAGGCCGGTCACCTGGCGCGGCGCGCCGGCGGTGCTGCACGCGATACGCGACGCGAGCGGGGTCCTCGCCGGACGGCTGGACACCAAGACGGCCTCGGCGCGCCTGCGGCGCGCCCAGGAAGAGCGCGACGGGCTCTACAACACGGCGCCGGTCGGCTACCACACGGTGGACGCCACCGGCCTCGTCGTCCGCGTGAACGACACGGAGCTCGCCTGGCTCGGCTACGAGCGCGACGACGTCGTGGGCCTGCACCGGTTCACGGAGTTCCTCGCCGCAGGGAGCCGCGTCCGGTTCGAGGATGCCCTGGCGGCGTGGGCGGCCCACGGGTGGGTCCACGACCTCGAGCTGACGGCGGTGCGCCGCAACGGCTCGGCCTTCCCGGTGCGGCTCGAGAGCGCCGCTGTCTACTCCGCCGACGGCGCCTTCAGTCACGCCCTGGGGGTCCTCACCGACCTGAGCGCGGAGCGGAGCGCCGCCGACGCGCGGCGCGAGAGCGAGGACCGGCACCGGACCTTGTTCGAGCACCTGCCGCAGGGCGTGCTCTACACCGACGCACAGGGGCGCGTCCTCGCCGCGAACCCGGCGGCCGAACGCTTCTTCGGCGTGCCGGCCGCCGACCTCGCCGGCCGCGCGATGGACGACCCGCGCTGGAAGACCGTGCGCGGCGACGGTACCGACTTCCCGGCCGGAGAGCGCGCCGTCATGACCGCGCTGCGCACCGGCCGCTCCGCGAGCACCGACGAGGTCGGCGTGTACAACGAGCAGGACGGCGCCTACCGCTGGGCGCAGGTGACCGCCGTGCCGGAGTTCCGGCCGGGCGAGACGGAGCCCTACGGCGTCCTCGCCACCTTCGACGACGTCACCCAGCGGCACCGGTGGGAGAAGGACCTGCGCGAGAGCGAGGCACGGTACCGGGCGATGTTCGCGGAGAACCGCGCCATAAAGCTGCTCATCGACCCGGCGACAGGGGAGATCGTCGACGCCAACCCCGCGGCCGTGGACTTCTACGGGTACACCCGCGAACAGCTCTGCGCCATGCGCATCAGCGACATCAACACGCTGTCGGCGCCCGAAGTGAAGGCGGAGATGGACACCGCCGCGAGCGGCCCCACGGCGAACTTCGCCTTCCGCCACCGTCTCGCCTCGGGCGAGGTCAGGGACGTGGAGGTCAACAGCGGCCCGCTCGTCGTGGACGGGCGCAAGCTGCTGTTCTCGATCATCCAGGACGTCACCGAACGCCGGCTGGCCGAGGAGCAGGTGCGCCGGAACGCCCAGCAGCTGCGGCGTGCCCTGGAAGGCACGGTGTTGGCGGTGAGCCAGGTGACCGAGTCGCGCGATCCCTACACCGCCGGCCACGAACGACGTGTCTCGGAGCTGGCCGTGGCGATCGCCGAGCACCTCGGCTGGCAGGAGGACGCCGTGGAGGGCCTGCGCATCGCGGCCATCCTCCACGACATCGGCAAGGTCTCAGTGCCGGTCGAGATCCTGTCCCGGCCCGGCCGCCTCGGGGGCGCCGAGCTCGAGCTCATCAGGCAGCACGCGCAGGAGGGGCACGACATCCTCGCGGGCATCAGCTTCGAGTGGCCGGTCGCCGAGATGGTGCTGCAGCACCACGAGCGCCTGGACGGCTCGGGCTACCCCCGGGGGATCACGGCCGACCGCATCCTCCCGGAGGCGCGGATCCTCGCCGTGGCCGACGTGGTCGAGGCGATGTCGTCGCACCGGCCGTACCGCCCGAGCCTGGGGATCGCCGCCGCCCTCGCGGAGGTCCGGCGCGGCGCCGGCACGCTGTTCGACGCCGGCGTCGTGACCGCGTGCGAAGAGGTCTGCGCCGCCGGGTTCGCCTTCGGCGACTGACGGCGGGCGGGCCGGGGCCGAGAGGGAGCGGCACGCGGACCGCGGCCCCCGGCGGTACACTGACCGGGTGACCCGGCAACCCGCACACCGGCGCCCGCGGACGGCCCGCGGCTCCCGGCGGGCGCTCCTCGCGGCGGCCGCCGCGCCGTGCGCGGCCCTCGCGCTCGCGCTGCTCGCCCTGCTCGTACCCGCCTCTCCCGCCGCGGCCGCCGCGAACCCGCCCGCGGCGGAGATCCGCGCCATGCTCGACGCGGCGGCGGTCGCCCGCGACATCCCGCC
>CAIXSE010000732.1 GCA_903921965.1 uncultured Thermoleophilia bacterium
GCGCCCGGTGGCGCCGTAGCCGAGGATGGCACACGTGCGGCCGCGCAGCTCGCGCGTGGGCAGGTCTTCGTTGAAGACGCCGCGCCGCAGCTCTTCGTGCTCGGCGGGCAGACGCTTGGCGAGCGCGAGCATCATGGCCAGGACGTGCTCGGCCATGGGCTCGGCCCAGCCGCCGGCGTTGCCGGCCACCGTGACGCCGGCGGGCACGAGCCCGAAGGGCACGTGATCGAGGCCGGCGCTGAACAGCTGGAGGAACAGCTCGGGCGAGCCCGCCTCGCGGCGGCTCGCCAGCGCCTCCCAGTCGGCGTGCTCGAGCTCGCCCGCGATCTCCCAGGCGAGCACGGCGTCCGCGCCCCGGAAAGCGCCGGCGCGCGCCTCGCGAGTGAGCTCGTCGAGATACCCGACCTCGGCGACGTCGCCGAGCACGTCGTCCAGCACGGCCCGGGACCCGGCGTCGGCGGCGAACGTGACGAGCACGGACCCGCGCGCCGCCGTCACCGCCGGCCCCCTCTGGACGCCGTCTGCAGCCGGCACCCGCTCACGGCAGCCTCCCCTCGGCCGCGCGGACCTCGTACGTGTCCTCCTTGCGGCAACGGTTCACGATGGTGGTCTCGTCGACAGGCGCTCCCATCGTCCAGTACACCAGGCCCGCCTCCTCGTAGTACGTGATCGTCCGCGCGTAGAACCGGCCCTCGTACCCGTGGGCCCTGATGTGTTCCACGAGCCGCACGAACAGGCCCTCGTCCACGCGCTCGCGCACGAGGTACTCGTGCGGCCACTCCGGCATCGTCTTCGCGAACGTCCAGGTCTCGCCGTCGACGAACGCGCGCAGCTCGGACGGGAACAGGACTGTGGTCTCCGGCATGCACCCCCCCAAGGGCCGCTGGACGGCTCCGACTCTAGCACCGCTCGCGGACGGCACGGCCGGCCCGTCCGCTGGTCCCGGCCTTCTCGTCACTGCCGCTGCAGCCAGCGCGCGACCGCCACGCCCGCGCGCGCGCCGTCGCCGGCGGCGATGATCGCCTGCTTGCCGAGCTGGTCGGTGACGTCGCCGGCGGCGAACACGCCCGGCTGGCTCGTCATGAGGGTGCGGTCCACCTCGATCTCGCCGGCCTCGTTGGTGCGGACGAGCCCGCCGGTGAACTGCGCCGGGGCGGTCGACCCGGCCTCGATGAAGACGGCGTCGACCGGCACGGTCTCCTCGCCCTCCTTGTCCCTGATGACGACCGCCGCGACCTGCTCGTCGCCGACGATGGCCGTGACCTTCGCGCCGATGCGCTGGTCCACGAACGGGCTCGCCGCGAGCTTCGCCAGCAGGTGCTCGTCGGCGCGCAGCGGCTTGTCGTTGATGAGCACCACGTGCGCCTCGAGGGCGGCGAGCTGCAGCGCCGCGCCGGCGGCGGTCTCGCCCGGCCCCACCACGGCCGCCGGGCGCCCCCGGAAGAACGCCGCGTCGCAGGTGGCGCAGTAGCTCACGCCCCGGCCCAGCAGCTCCTTCTCGCCGGGCACGGCGAGGCGCGCCGGGGCACGACCGGTGGCGATGATGACGGCACGGGTGCTGAGCGTCAGGCCCTCTTTCGTGTAGACGTCGAAGGTCCCGTCGCCCGGCACCAGGGCGTCGACCTCGCGGCCGGGGAACGTGTCGATGTCGAACGACTCCACGTGCTCGCGGAAGCTGCGTGCCAGCTCGTCGCCGGCCACCAGGCCCTTGCCGAGGTAGTTGCCGATCCTGCCGGCCCACCTGACCTGGCCGCCGAGCTCCCCGGCGACGACGGCCGTGGCCAGCCCGTGGCGGGCTGTGTAGACGGCGGCGGCAGAGCCTGCGGGCCCGCCGCCGATGACGACGACGTCGTACCTGTCTTTGGGCTGGTCGGTCATGGTCCACGCTCACTGGGGTCGAGGGTGTCGGCAGGTGCAACTTGCCCACCGGAGCCCCACTCGTCACCCGCCCGGTCCGCGGCACGCCCGGGGACGAGTGCGCGAGAAGGGGGCGCGGGCTCGCCGGCCGCGCAAGAAGGGCGCGGGGCCTCCCGGCCCCGCCCCCTCGGCGCGGTCCCGCACGCGCCCCGCGGACGTCACGCCGCGCGGCGCTGCGAGCCGATGCCGCTCGTCGTGCTCGCCTCCCCCAGGATCTCGCGCGGCGCCTCGGCCCGCGCGGCCTCCCGCGACCAGTCGCCGCGCGCGATGAGCCCGTACACGGCGAGGCCGTACACGCCCATCAGCACGAGCGACCACAGGGGGTAGGCCTGGGCCGAGAACATCTGGCCGAGGAAGGCCAGCGACGCGACCACGGCGCCGGTCCAGCGCGCCCACTGACTGCGTGTGGCGACGACGGCCAGCCCCGACAGCACGGCCAGAACGCCGAGCCCGAAGGCGATCCACCCCCAGGTGCTCAGGCCGCTGAACCGGTAGACGGCGGCCGAGGAGAAGAACGAGGACTTGTACACGGCCGTGAGGCCGCTGACGATGCCGGCGACACCGCCGATGAAGAGGACGGCGGCGGCAAACGCCGGCCACCCTGCGGTCCGTGAGGGACCCTGTCCCATCTCAACACCTCTCTGGTGCCGGCTGTATGACCTCCCCTCCGGTCGTGTGGTGCCCGCAACGGCGCCGCACCCAGCGTGCACGGCGCCGGCGTTTCGCATCCGCCCGCGGGGAAATAGTTGCTAATACAACTACATCACCGGAAGGGAGAGAGCGCCGTCCATGGAGACCCACGAGCACGAGCACAGGGCCCAGGTCGTCTACCTGTCACACGGGGGCGGCCCGCTGCCCATCCTCGGCGAGCCTGGGCACGCGGCCATGGTCGCGTTCATGCACGAGCTCGGCCCCCGGCTGCGGCGGCCGGAGGCGATCGTCGTGGTCAGCGCCCACTGGGAGGAGCGGACCGCGACCGTGCAGTCCGGCGCCGCACCCGAGCTGTTCTACGACTACTACGGCTTCCCCGAAGAGTCGTACAGCCTGACGTACCCGGCGCCGGGTGACCCCGCGCTCGCCTCGAGGATCGTCACCATGCTGGGTGACAGCGGGATCGCCGTCCAGACCGACCCCGAGCGCGGCTTCGACCACGGGCTCTTCATCCCGCTCATGCTGATGTTCCCGGACGCGGACATCCCGGCGCTGCAGGTCTCCCTGCTCCACAGCCTGGACGCCAGGGCGCACCTCGACCTCGGCGCGGCCCTGCGCGGGCTGATGAGGGAGGACGTCCTCGTCGTGGGCTCCGGGTTCTCGTTCCACAACCTGTCGGCGCTCGACTGGACCGGCCGGTACGCGCCCGACCCGCACAACGACGCCTTCCAGGACTGGCTCATCGAGGCCTGCACCGACGACGTCCCGCAGAAGGAACGCGAGCGCGCCCTCACGGAGTGGGAGTCGGCGCCCTGGGCCCGCTACTGCCACCCGCGCGAGGAGCACCTGCTGCCGCTGCACGTGTGCGCCGGCATGGCGCGGTGGCCGGCCGAGCTGGTGTTCGACGACGTGATCTTCAGCAAGCGCTCGGTGGCGTTCCTCTGGAAGTAGGCGGGGCGCCGGCCGGCCCGCGCCTTCACGGAATCTCCACGCGACCCAGGTACGGTGTGCCGGCACCGAGGGCCGGCGACCGGCGATGTGCCGCCCGCGCCCCACCAACCATGCAGGAGGTCCAGTGAAGACCATCGCAGTCACGGTTCTGGCCGTCGCCTTGCTTCTGTTCGTCCCCGCCGCCGCCCTCGCCGGCGGCGCTCCCAGATCGGCCGCCGCCGGCCACAACCCGGCCGCCGCAGCTCAGGCCGGCGCAACTCAGGCCGGCGCAACTCAGGCCGCCACGATCCAGCCCCGTCCGGCCCGGGCAGGCTCGTCCTGCGACGGCATGTCCTGCGACGGCATGTCCTGCGACGGCATGCCATCCGGTTGCGTGCTCACCACCTCCGAGTGGCCGTGCTGGCTCAAGCGCTGACCCGGCGCGCCGCCGTGACGGGCGCCTGTTCCTGAACAGCCGCCGACGCCCGCCGGCCGCACGAGCGGCCGGCGGGCGGGCGCCGCCGCGCGCGTCCGGCTCGGGCGCCGCGGCGCCCCGGCGCCGCACATCCTCGGAGGTCCGCGGTGAGAAGGCCTCCCTGTGGGTACGTTGCATCCGGTACGACCGGCGGCCGGGAGGGCCACGTGCCCGACGACGACACCACCCAGACTGTCACGCGGGCCCAGCTCCGCCTCACCTCCGCCGTCACCCAGCTCCTCGTCACCATCGTCGTGCTGAACCTCTTCGCCGAGTACGTCGACACGGTGGTGATCGCCTCGTTCACGGTATCCATCCTGACGGCCGTGCTGCTCTGGCTCATGCTCCGCGTCATCACGCGCCTCGAGCACCGCGTGTCGGACCACTTCCGCGCGAAGCAGGGAGGCCTGTCCCGCGTGCTGCGGATCCTGAGCGTCTGGGCGATCCTCTTCGTGAGCAAGTTCGTGATCATCGAGGTCGTCGCGGTGGCTACAGCCGGGAAGGCGACGCTCGGCCAGTTCTTCGAGGTCGTGGCCATCGTGCTCGTGCTGATGGGCGCCGACCGCCTGATGGTGTGGACGTACCGGAGGCTCGGCGCGCCCGGCGCGCCGGACGAGCGGCTCAGTCCGCCGAGCCGTCCCTGATCGCCTCGCCGTCGTAGACCGGCACGACGCCGACACGGTCGAGCTCGAACGAGTACGGGATCACGTCGTCGAGCTCCAGGCGCTTGAGGCGGTGCCGCTGGGCGGCCTTCTCGATGTAGCCCAGCGGGTCGTCCTCGGCGAGGCCCCACAGGTCCATCGCCGCCTCGGCGGAGTCGCACTCGGCCGCGAAGAAGCCCGCGTCGAGCAGCCTCCGCGTGAGCGCCCCGGCGAACAGCGTGTCCTCGAGGCAGAACTTGTTCTTCCAGCCCGAGCACAGGATGACGACGTTCTGCCGCCGCCGCGTGAGCCACTCCGTGAGCGCGGAGAGGTTGATGAACGCCCCGATGGCGACGGCGC
>CAIXSE010000733.1 GCA_903921965.1 uncultured Thermoleophilia bacterium
ACGCGCTAGGTTCAGGGTCTAGTGCACTTACGTGCGTGCGGGTTCAAGTCCCGCCTCGCCCACCAGCTTCTACCTGACGACGGGGGTCCGCGGAGTGGAGTTCTTCGACGACGACGCCGCCAGCGGGTCGACGAAGGGCGATCCCCCCTCCCCAGGCGCATCCCAGGCGCCGCAGCGCCGCCGCCGCCGTTCCAACCCCGGGCGCACGCGTACCCAGCGCCTCGTCATCCTGGCCGTCGTGCTGTTCCTCATCGTGTTCGGCCTCGCCCTGTGGGTGCGCGCCTGCCAGCACGACCGCAAGGTGGCCTCGTACCGCGACTACTTCGAGGGCGTCTCCACGGCGATCGCCGACTCCGACGCCCTCGGCAAGCAGCTCGACCAGGTCGTCGCCAACCCCACGAAGTACTCGCGCAAGGAGCTCGTCGCCAAGCTGCAGGAGCTCAGCGCGAAGCAGGACGAGATCGCCGTGCGCGCCTCCCGCCTCGAGGCGCCCGACACGCTGGCCGCCGAGCAGGCGGCGTTCGCCGACGGCATGCGCGTGCGCGCCGACGGCTTCGAGCAGTTCACCGCGGCGATGCTCGGGAGCCTCGCCAACAAGAAGGTCACCGCCGGCCAGCTGGCGGCGCTCGAGGGCTACTTCAGCGGGCCCGACGCGTACTACATGAGCCGGGTCTACCTGCCGGCCCGCAACGTCATGAACACCCAGGGCATCAGCGACGTCGCCGTCCCCACGGCCACGTGGTACCTCAAGTCGCGCACCTTCGAGCTCACCCGCCTGCAGGAGCTGCTGAGCAGCGTCGGCAGCTCCACCAAGCTCTCCGGCGTCCACGGGGTCGGCCTCGTGAAGGTCGTCGCCCAGCCCGGCGACGTCGCGCTCATCAGCAACGGCGTGACCACGGTGTCGGCCAGCGCCGACCTGGCGTTCGATGTCACCGTGCAGAACCAGGGCGACGTCACCGAGAGCGACGTCCCGGTCACGGTGTCCATCAAGCCCCCCGGTAGCGACGCCATCAGCCAGACCGGCACCATCGCCACCCTGCCCTCGAACAAGAGCCAGACCGTCACGGTGCAGGGCTTCGCCATCCCGGCCGAAGCCCTCAGCAAGCAGTGCACCGTCAAGGTCACCGCCGGCCCCGTCAAGGGCGAGCGCGTCACGTCCAACAACTCGGCGACCTACAAGATCCTCCTGCAGCTGCAGTAACGGGTGCAGGCCCTCACCGACATCGCTCCGTACCTGGCCGCGGGCGCGGCCGCCGCCGCCGCCGTCCTGCTCGTCCTCGTCATCGTGCTGTGGATCGGCCTGCGCCGGCTCCGCCGCGCACAGCTCGTGGTGCTGGGCCGCCACGACCAGCGCGACATCGTCGCCGAGGTCGTGAGCCTCGACTCGCAGGTCCGCAACCTGCGCGAGGCGGTCGAGATCCTCACCGACCAGCTCGACGAGCACAAGGCGCAGCTCGACCTGGCGCTCACCAACCGCGCCATCGTCCGCTACGACGCGTTCCGCGATGCCGGCGGCGAGCAG
>CAIXSE010000734.1 GCA_903921965.1 uncultured Thermoleophilia bacterium
CGGGCCGCACCACGGCGCCCAGAAGTCGACGATCATGGGCGTGGCCGAGTTCTTGACCTCGTCCTCGATCGTCGCGTCGGTCAGGGGCTTGACGTCACTCACCTTGAGTCCTCCTTGGCGCGGCGGGAGGGTCCCGCCCTTCGTCTCGTCGTTACAGATTACAGGCTCTCGAGCACACGGCCCAGCCGCGCCCCGACCTCGTCGGCGATCGGCTGGAGCTGCTCGTTGCCCACCATGCCGAGCATGGCGCCGGCGTTGACGGCCACCACGCGCGTGCCGCCGTCGACCTCGTACACGTCCACGTTGCACGGCAGCAGGACGCCGAGGTCGGGCTCGACCTCCATGGCCGCGTGGGCGAGCTTGGGGTTGCAGGCGCCGAGGATGTTGTGCGGGCGCACGTCGACGCCGAGCTTCTCCTTCATGGTCTGCTTGACGTCGATCTCGGTGATCACGCCGAAGCCCTCTGCCTTGAGCGCCTCGACGACGCGGGGGAGTGCCGTGTCGAACGGCTCGGGGAGCTCTCGGCCGATGCCGTACATGATCGAGTCCATGCTGAACCTCCTGGGGAAGACCGGGTCGCTGATGTATACCCATGGGGGTATGTTTCCACGCACCCCGTCCACGCCTTGCTCACGGCGTATCCTCCCCGTGAGCCTGCCCGGCCAATCCCTCGCGGGGCGTCCCCGGCGGCCCGGCGTGGCGCGGACCGGGCCGCCGTGGCGACGACGCCGGGCGCCGTTGTGTGCCGCCGTTGCCCGCGTACACTGGTGGCAAGGCGGATGTCGGCGGGGGAGGCGCCGTGGACGGCGTCGCGCTCAGGGTGCTGGTGACGGTGGTCGCCTTCGCAGCGCTCACCGTGCAGGCGGCCTGCGGTTCGTCGCCTGCCACTTCGTGGGACCTCGCGCCGTTCCGTTCCCACCTGGGAGAGTACGCCGCGCTCGAGCGTGCGCCCGCCGCCCGGACGGCGGGCGCTTTCCAGGGCAAGGTCATCTTCGTGAAGACGGGGAGGACCGGTGTCCGCTACGACTACGTCCTGGAGTTCGAGCGACGTCACCGGGGCCTGCTTGCCTACGATCCCGCCGAGGTGGGGGCCGTCGTCTTCGTGCGCGAGCTGTACGACCAGCTCGGCTCGTACGACGGAGGGGGCCGGGCGCTCGTCTGCTTCTGCACCCTGACGGTCGTCGACCGGCGGAGCGGCGAGGTCGTCGCGCGCAGGACCTTCACCGGCGGGCCGCCCCCGACGTGCGCGCCCGCGGGCCGCGACGCCGCCGGGCCGCTCCCGCTCTGCGAGATGATGGACTTCGTGGCCGGCCTCTCGGGGCGCTAGCGCGCCTCGTCGCCGGCCGCGCCGCGCTCGCGAGACGCCGCGTCTCACGCCTGCCGGACCGTATCGGGTATCATTTCTTGTTCATGGTCGGCGCCCGGAAGCGCCGCCGGCGACCACGGTCCACGGAGAGGATGAGGCAGGCGTGAGAAGCGACGAGATCAAGCACGGCGTGGCGCGAGCTCCGCACCGTTCACTCCTGCGGGCCCTCGGGCTCTCCGACGCGGAGATGGACCGGCCGTTCATCGGCATCGCCAACGGCTTCAACGAGGTCGTGCCCGGCCACATGCACCTCGACAAGGTGGTGGAGGCGGCCAAGGCCGGCGTCCGCGCCGCCGGCGGCGTGCCGTTCGAGTTCGGCGTCATGGCCATCTGCGACGGCCTCGCCATGAACCACATCGGCATGAACTACTCGCTGCCCAGCCGCGAACTCATCGCCGACACCGTGGAGGCCACGGCCCAGGCGCACGCGTTCGACGGCCTCGTGCTGGTGCCGTGCTGTGACAAGGTCGTCCCCGGCATGCTCATGGCCGCGATGCGTACCAACATCCCATCGGTCATGATCGGCGGCGGGCCCATGCTCGCCGGCCGCCTCGGCGGCCGTGCGCTCGACCTCAACAGCGTGTTCGAAGCGGTCGGCCAGCACCAGGCGGGGGTCATCGACGACGAGGGCCTGCGCGCCGTGGAGTGCGGCGCCTGCCCCACCTGCGGCTCGTGCTCGGGGATGTTCACGGCCAACTCCATGAACTGCCTTTCCGAGGTCGTCGGCATGGCCCTGCCCGGCAACGGCACCATCCCGGCCGTGTACAGCGACCGCCTGCGTCTCGCCAAGGACACGGGGGAGAAGGTGATGGAGGTGGTCGCCGCCGGCTTGCGGCCGCGCGACATCCTCACGGAGAAGGCCGTGGCCAACGCCCTGGCCGCCGACGCGAGCCTCGGCTGCAGCACGAACACCGTGCTGCACCTGGCGGCCATCGCCACCGAGGCCGGTCACGAGTTCGATCTCGAGCGCATCAACGAGGTCGCGGCGAAAGTGCCGCACATCTGCAAGATCGCCCCGGCCGGTTCGCACCACATGGAAGACCTGTACTTCGCCGGCGGCATCCAGGCGGTGATGAAGCGCCTCATCGACGCCGGCCTCATGGACGGGTCCGCGCTCAGCGTCGCCGGCGGCACCGTGGGCGACGCCGTCGCGGGCGCACGCGTGCTCGACGACGAGGTCATCCGCCCGCTCGACCGCCCGTGGCACGCCACCGGCGGCCTGGCCGTGCTCTTCGGCAACCTCGCTCCCGACGGCGCCGTCGTCAAGGAGGGTGCCGTCGCCGACGAGATGCTGCGCCACACCGGCCCGGCGCGCGTCTTCGAGAGCGAGAAGGAGGCCGTGGCCGCCATCGCCGCGCGCGACATCGCCGACGGCTCCGTCGTCGTCATCCGCGGCGAGGGCCCCAAGGGCGCGCCCGGCATGCCCGAGATGCTCAGCGCGAC
>CAIXSE010000735.1 GCA_903921965.1 uncultured Thermoleophilia bacterium
GATGCTCGAGCGGCTGGGCGCACTCGTGGGCGTGCCGGCGCCCGCCTCGACGATGGAGGAGAACAGCGCCGCGTGGTCGCGGTTCGCGACCGCGCTCGCGGCGGAGCGCCCGCTCGTGCTCGTGCTGGAGGACGTACACCGTGCGGACGACCACTTCCTGGGGTTCGTCGAGGAGCTCGCGTCGGGTGGCGCGGCCGACTGCGCTCTGCTGCTCGTGCTGACGGCGCGGGCCGAGCTCCTGGAGCGACGCCCGGACTTCCTCGTGCCATCGGAGGCGGAGGAGGCGCTCCGGCCTGCCGCGGTCCTGCGCGTCGACCTGCGGCCGCTGGCGGACGCCGCCGTGCGCCGTATCGTCACCAGCGTCGCCGGTGAGCGCGGCCGCGGTGAGCTCGCGGACCTGGTCGTGCGCGCGGCGGCCGGCAACCCGTTGCACGCCGAAGAGGCGGCGCGCCTCCTGACGGCGGACCGGCCGCCGGCCGAGCTGCCGGCGTCCGTGAGCGCGGTGTACGCGGCCCGCCTCGACGGCCTTCCCTCCGTCCAGCGCGAGGTGCTCAGCGATGCGGCGGTCGTGGGGGCGACGTTCTGGGACGGTGCGCTCGTGGCCGTCGGACACAGGCCCGGGCCGGAGCTCCTGGAGGCGCTGGACGGTCTCGAAGCGGCGGCGCTGGTGCGCAGGGAGCGCGCCTCCACTGTGGCGGGAGAGCGCGAGTTCCGGTTCACGCACGCGATCGCCCGTGAGGTGGCCTACGGCAGACTGACGCGAGCCGGCCGTGCGGAGCGGCACGCGGCCACGGCGACCTGGCTGGACGCCAAGGCCGACGGCAGGGAAGGCGCCTTCGTCGAGGAGCTCGCCCACCACCGGGCCATGGCCTGTCAGCTGGCGAGCGCGGCCGGGGAGCTGGAGCTGGCCGCCGAGTTCCGGCGCCCGGCTCTCCGAAGCCTCCGCGCAGCCGGGATGAAGGCCAAAGCGATCGACGCCGCGGAGGTCGAACGCTGGTACTCCCTCGCCATGGAGCTCGCGGAGGAGGACGACCCTCTACGCCCCGCGCTCCTCGCCGAGTGGGGTCACGCGCTCTTCGTGCGCGGCCGCACCGGCGAAGCTCGGCGCGCCATGGAGGCCGCCATCGATGGCTTCAAGCGAGCCGGCGAGAATCGCGCCGCAGCCATGTGGTGCAGTGAGCTGGCCGGACTCCTGTACAACATGGACGACGCGGCCTGGCGGACGGCTCAGGACGAGGCGCTCCGCCTCGTCGAGGACGATGGACCCAGCGAGGAGAAGGTGCGGGTGCTCTGGGGTGAGGCCGTGTGGCGACTCGAGGCTGAGAACGATCGCTGCGGAGCGACGATCGCCACCGCCCGTCTCGCCGACGCGGAGGAGTCGCTCGGCCTCCAGGAGTCGGGCCTCGACTACATGCTGGCCGTGCTCGCCTGGCAGGGAGGCGACCGCGCAGGACTCGAGACGCTGAGACGGAGCGAGCTCGAGGTGCCGTCGAACGACGGCGGCCTCTCCCTCTGTCAGGCGACGCTCGCCTACGACGGACCGGCTGCGGCGTCGCGCGTCGCCGAGCGCCACGCGGCCTTCTTCGCGCGCACCGCTCAGACGCTGAGCGCCGAGTCGTTCCGCGGC
>CAIXSE010000736.1 GCA_903921965.1 uncultured Thermoleophilia bacterium
CGGGAGAGGCCGCCCCCGGGCTCGGGCTCACCGGTGCCGTCGGCGAAGAAGTTGCGGTACTCCCAGGTGAGGCAGAGCATGCGCAGGCCGAGGTCCCAGAAGGTGTCGACCAGCCAGGGGTCGCGGCCCAGGGCCTCGGCCCCTTCCATGGACAGCAGCAGGCCGAGGCGCTCCCCGGCCGCGACCCGGGCGAGGTCGTCCTTGGAGCGCACGGCGAGCACGCGGCCGGGGTTGTCCCGCACCGCGTGCTCGAACGCGACCGTCTGCGCGAGCACGTCGCGGAGGGCGCCGTCGGGCACCAGCGCTCCCATGGCGCTGGCCGCGCAGACCAGGAGCCCCACGCCGCCTGCGTCCAGCTCCGGCAGCCAGTGGGTGCGGAAGGGGTTGTCTTCCCCCAGCTGGAACTCGCGGAAGGCGAGCTCGAGCAGCAGGTCGTTGTGGCAGTCGGCTACGTTCATCAAGTCACCTTCGTCGTGGTCTCCATCAGGGGCGGGGTCCGCGTGACCACGGGAGCCCCGCCCCGCCCTGGTGCCGGCTCTGGCTAGTCGGTCGTGTACCACCACCTGGACGCCTCGTTGGGCGCCGCGTCGCGCATCGCCCTGGCCATGGTCTCGACCAGGCCGACGAGGCCGCCGTCCCTGCCCACCTGCGGCCAGAACACGTGACCGGCGTTCGGCACGTAGTGGATGTCGAAGTTCGCCTGAGGAGCAGTCAGCTCCCCGGCCATCGCCTCGAAGACCTCGACCCCGTAGTTGAGCAGGACGCCATCCTTGGTCCCGACGTAGATGTGCAGCTTGCCGCGCAGGTCCTTGCCGATGGTGGGCCAGTTCGCCTTGGTGTACTCGGTGAGGTCCTTCGCCTTCATCTGCGCGGTGACGGCGTGGTCGATCTTGCCGGTGATCGGGTCCCACGCGGGGGCGTAGCAGCCGTCCGGGCCCCTCGGCCCCCAGACCGCCTGGGTGAGGCTGAAGCTCCAGCCGTTGGTCACGTAGCCGTCAGGACCGGTCACCGCCGCCTCCCACCAGATGTTCTGGGCGATGGTCGACGACGGGTCGAGATTGGACAGCACATCGGCCGGACGCCAGACCTTCATCCATCCGTAGTCCGTGTAGAAATAGTTGTCGTCTTCGTACAGGTTGGCGGTCGGCGCCGCGGTGAAGCTCAGGAAGTCCGGCGAGAAGACCCAGGCGCCGGCGTAGTACTCCGGGTGGAAGATCTGCTGGGCGGCGGTGATCCAGCCGCCGGTCGAGATGCCGAAGCAGGTGCGCGCCCAGCCCGCCCTGTAGATGCGGAAGCGGCTCTGGAGCTCCGGCACGAGCTCGGTCTTCTCGGCCGTGTCGTACGGGCCCACGTTCGGGGAGTCCGCCTGGTAGGCCGTCTCGCCGTAGGGGTTCTCCTCGCGGAACTGCACGTAGATGACCTGCGGGGCCTTGCCGGAGAGCCACCACTCGGAGAAGCCGGCGTCTCCGTACCACCAGGCCTTGCGTGCCTTCTGGACCGCGGGGGGCTCCACGAACCCGCCGGGGTTGCTCTGCGGATAGTGGAAGTTCCAGTAGACCACCGGGTACTTGCGCTGCCGGTTCGCCTTCCTGAAGTAGCCCGACGGCAGCAGCACGTCGGCGCCCAGGTACATGTCCTGGCCCCAGAACTCCGAGAGCAGCTCACTCCTGATCTTGACGTGCTTGACGTGCTCGGAGTCGGTCGGGTTGCCCTGCGCCGCGACGCCGCCCGGAGGGACGGGCTCCTTCGGCTCCACGACGTGCGTCAGCGAGAGCGCGACGGGACCGCCGTCGGGATCGATGTGCACCTTCTGCGGGTCGCTGTAGAGGCTGCCGGGGTTGTCCATCACGTCGTAGTCGCTGCCCCCGGGGAGGAACGCCTTGATGCTGAAGCCGTCGGCGCGGTCGAAGGTCGTGTACTTGTTCAGGACGGCCTGCACCCAGTAGTCGCCCTCGGGGAGCTCGGCGATGGTCGGCAGCGGATACCCGTAGACGTCGGCGCCGGCTCCGAGCTTCACGGTGCTGCCCGGCGCCAGCGCCGCGACCGTCTTGCCCCAGAAGGGCGGTGTGGCTGGGCCCTCGCCCTCCGGCACGAAGCGCGGCTCGGGATAGCCCCAGTCCGCGTAGAACTGATCGGCGGCCACGACCATGACGCGCCCGTCGACCGGCGTGGCCCCGGCCGCGGCGTCGTACGTCACCTCGAATGAAAGCGGCGCCGCGAGCGCCGGTGTCGCCAAGACAAGTGCGGCGACGATGACGCCCAGGATGAGCAGGGGCTTGATGCGCACGGTGTCCTCCCTCCGGTAGTGGTGCCGCTCGAGGGAATCCGTGCCCCCACGCTCCTGCCCTGAGCGGCACGACGGCCCATGGCCCGGCCATGCTGATGAGTCATGGTGCGACCGGAGGCGCAAGCAGACAAGCAGCTCGCTGCAGGGTGACGCTTGTGCACGTAGCCCGTCTCGAGGTAGTCTCGGTGAACGATGGGTCGCCCGCCCCGTGCCCCTGTCGACCGCTCACCGGACCCGCCGGCCCCGGACGACGACGCGTGCCTCGAGTGGCTGTGGAGAACGCGCTTCGCAGCGGACGGGCGGAGGGCCGTCTGCCCGCAGTGCGAGCGGCCCACGCGCTTCTATCGCCTGCGCGGCAGGCGGGCCTACTCCTGCGAGGTCTGCGGCCGCCAGCTCTACCCCACCGCGGACACGCCGTTCAGCGGCACGAGC
>CAIXSE010000737.1 GCA_903921965.1 uncultured Thermoleophilia bacterium
GCGATGGAGCCGACGCGCCGGTGCTGCCCCGGCCGCAGCTTCGTGGCCGTGCGGAACACCAGGACGTGCATCTGCTCGGCGCTGTCGTTGATGGCGACGTACCTGCCTCCGCCGAGGATGGTCGGGCTCGTCCCGGAGCCGTGCGCGAGCTGCCCCAGCTGGCTCTTGTCGACGCTGTGGTCGTAGGGGGCGCGCCACGCCCGTCGCGGCTGACCGTCAGGCCCGGCGGTGAACTTGTAGAGCGCCGCCGAGGTGAGGACGTAGCTTCCCGTCTTGTCGACGGCGAGCCCGTTCTCGACCAGCTCGCCGGCGGGGAGCTGTGCCCACTTGACCTGCGCGGTCGCCGGGTCGACGACCCCGACGCGGGCGCCGTCCTGCTCACCGGCTCCCGCGGTCTGGAACCAGATGCGGCCCTTCCAGTCGGGGAGGAGCCCGGCGATGTGGTCATCCACCGGGATGACGGACGAGAGGTCGTACCGGCCGTCCTGCGCGAGCTCGAAGCTGGGCGCGGCGGCCGTTCCGCCCTCCTGCAGCGTGACGATCTCCCGCGGGCCGTACGCGATGACGACGCGGTCGTCGTTGTCCACGTAGAAGTAGCAGCTGCCGAGAGAGCCCGTCCCCCCGCCGCCCCCCAGGGGGTAGCTGCAGAGCACGTCGAGCGTCACCGGGTCCTGGAGCAGCAGGCGCTGGCCGGCTGTGTCCGCGAACCAGGTGATCAGGCGCCCCTGCCGGTCGAACGTCGTGGTGGAAGCGCTCCCTGTGTGGTACAGGACGTCAGGCAGACCCAGGGTCGAGGACACCACCTGCAGGTCGTTGCCCAACGGACCGGGGACGCCGGCCGTGTCGCTGTTCCAGCTGTCGTTGTGGACGTAGGCGAAGGGGTTCGGGCCGAGGGCCGGGTCCTGCGGCACCTGGGCGCTCGGCAGCGGCCGGGCGGCGACCGCGGACCCGATGAAGTCGGGCAACGTGGTGGCCGGGCCGGGCTTGATCGGCGGGTAGGACGTGGCCTCGCTGGAGCCGGCGAAGGCGGGCCGCCAGGCGGCGTCGGGCGCAGCGCCCGCTGGAGCGGCGGCCGGCCCGGCGATCAGCGCAGCCAGCCCGACGATCAGTACGGCCGGAACGGTCCTGCACACGCGATCGAGGACACCCCTCATGACCCCTCCCTTGCTTCGTCCCCCGGCGCGCGGTCCGGCCGGCGCGGCCCCCGCCCGCACCGCCGTGACGGGCGGAGCGGGCGGCGCCGGCACCCGCCTGCGCCGCCCGTAGCCCCTCAGCGCCCGTCCCTCGAACTTGCGCGCCCGTCGCAGACCGGACGGTCTCGTCGAGGCGGCGGATCTTACTGGACAGTTGTATTGTAAAGGCGTGCCGGCGAAATGCCACCCGATGGCTGTCCGGGCAGACACCCCCGTGGGACGAGGTGAAGGATGACCCCGAGAGCGCGCGACGCAGAGCGCACCAAGAAGGCGATCGTGGAGGCTGCGCGGCGACTGTTCGCAGAGCAGGACTTCTCGGCCGTGAGCATCCGCGACATCGCCGCCGCCGCCGGGGTGAGCCACGGCCTCGTGCAGCACCACTTCGGCACGCGCGAGCAACTCGTGACGGAGATCGTCCGGCAGGAGGTCGCGGCGTTCGCGGCCGACCCGGCGGCACTGCCCGCGGACGCGAGCCTCGCGGAGCTCGATCGGTTGCGCACCGCTCTCAGGGCGGGCATGACCCGCTTTCACGACTACGCGCGTTTCATCGCGCGAGCCGAGCTCGGCGGGGCCGAGCCCGAGAAGCTGCTCGATCCGGCCGTGCCGACGCCGGCGATGCTGCTGGCCGGCGCCATCCGCGACCTGCAGACGAGCGGAGGGCCGGGGCCCGGCACGCCCGACCCGGCCATGGTGGCCGCCTACGTGAACGCCAGCTTCTTCGCCTTCGCGACGCTGGCTCCGTGGCTGATGACGTCCGTCGGACTCGAGCCGCGCGACTACGAGGCGCGGCTCGACGAGATCGTCGACATCTCCGTACGGCTCATGGCCCTCGCCGCCGGCGCCGAGCGCTGAGCGGGGCCGGCGCCGGCAGACGCGCGCACGGCCGGCCGCTTCCCCGCGCACGCGTCTCGACGAACGGGACCCGGGCAAACGCCCTCCCCTTTGTGACCGGCGCCCGCGAGAGTAGGGTCAGACGGCAGGCGAGGACGCCGGCCGGCAGAGCCCGGAGCGAAGCTGCGGACACACGTGACTCCCCGGCCGACGGACGACAGGAGTGATGCAGCGCGACGCACATGAGCGCCAGTGAGGCCATGGTCGAGACCCTCCGTCTGGAGGGTGTGCAGGAGGCGTTCGGCATCGTCGGGTCGGCGTTCATGGACGCGCTCGACCTCTTCCCCGCCGCCGGCATCCGCTTCTACCCCGTGCGGCACGAGCAGTCGGCGGCCCACATGGCCGACGGCTTCGCCCGCGTGACCGGCAGGCCGACGATCTGCATCGGGCAGAACGGCCCCGGCATCACCAACATGGTCACGGCCGTGGCCGCCGCCTGGCACGCGCACACGCCGCTGGTGCTGGTGACGCCGTCGGTGATGTCCAGCGACCGCGGCAAGGACGGCTTCCAGGAGGCCGACCAGCTGCCGATCTTCCGCACGATCACCAGGTACCAGGTGCAGGTGCCGCGTCCCGACCGCATCGCCGAATGCTTCCGCACGGCCTTCCGCGTCGCCGTGGCCGAGCACGGCCCGGTGCAGGTCGACGTGCCGCGCGACTACCTGTACGCGGAGATCGACACCGAGCTGCTCGACCCGAAGCACTACCGCGTGGCGTCGTACGGCGCCGGCGACCCGGCCGCGCTCGACGAGGCCGCCGAGCTGCTCGCCGGCGCGAAGAACCCGGTCGTGCTGGCCGGCTCCGGCGTGACCGACTGCGCCGGCGCCGGCGAGGTGCGCCGCGTCGCCCGCCAGCTCGGCGCCCCGGTCGCGACCACGTACATGCACACCGACGCGTACCCGGGCAGCGACGAGCTCGCCATCGGGCCGATCGGCTACCAGGGCTCGAAGGCCGCCATGCGGCTGCTCTCGCAGGCCGACGTGGTCTTCGCCGTCGGCACGCGCCTCAGCGGCTTCGGCACGCTGCCGCAGTGGGGCATGACCTACTGGCCGCAGGACGCGAAGACCGTGCAGGTCGACATCGACCCGTTCCAGATCGGCCGCATCAAGCCGATCGAGGTCGGCATCATCGGCGACGCCAAGGCCGCCGCGGCCGCGATCGCCGACAGGCTCGTCGCGAAGCAAGGCGGCGTGCGCGAGCCGGACCCGGCCCGCCTCGCCGCCATCCTCGAGGCCAAGAAGCAGTGGGCCGACGAGCTGGACGCGATGTCCTCGTCGAACGCCACGCCCATCGACCCGCGCCGCGCCCTCAAGGAACTCGCCGCGGCGCTCCCGCACGACGCCATCGTGACCAGCGACATCGGCAACATCTGCTCGACCGCCAACGCCTACGTCCACTTCGAGCAGCCGCGCTCGTACCTGCCGGCGCTCGGCTTCGGCAACTGCGGCTTTGCCTACCCGGCCGCGCTCGGCGCCAAGGTCGCGGCTCCGGGCCGCCCCGTCGTCTCCATCGCCGGCGACGGCGCCTGGGGCATGAGCTTCTTCGAGATCATGACGGCGGTCGAGGAAGGCCTGCCGGTCGTGGCCTGTGTCTTCAACAACCAGCAGTGGGGCGCGGAGAAGAAGAACCAGGTGGACTTCTACGACGACCGCTACGTGGGCGGCGACATCGGCCACGGCGTCGGCGGCTTCGACTTCTCCGCCATCGCCGAGGCTATGGGTGCCAACGGCATCCGCGTCACCGACCCGCGCGACCTGCGCCAGGCCTACAGCGTCGCCATCGCCTCGGGCCGCCCGTCGGTCGTCGAGGTCATGGTCGACCCCGAGGTGCTGGCCGAGCCCTTCCGCCGCGACGCGCTCGCCTTCCCCAAACGCTTCCTCGACCGCTACAGGCACCTCGACGTCGAGCGCTTCCAGAAGCCGCCGGCGGCGCCGGCCTGACGGACCTGAGGGTCGGGCCGGGCCCGCGCCCGGCAGCGGACCGGCCGCGGACCACTCCGTACCCGTGCCCGGACACAAGTGAGGGCCGGCGGTCCTGACGACCCGCCGGCCCTCCACATGGCTCCAGCCCGGTGCAGCCCGTCCGGACTGCTTGTGCATCCCGGCACAAACCCCGCGGGGCCTGCCCGGGAAGCCGGTCCCGGACGGCAGGAGGGCAGGGGGTCGTGCCATCGCTCCCGCGCCGGGATGCACACCGGGCGCGGAGCCTGCGCGATGCGGGGTCAGGGAGTGGCGGCCGCCCCCTCTGGCTGCGCGAACAGGACCGTGGACAGATACCGCTCGCCGGTGTCGCACATCACGGTCACGATCAGCTTCCCCCTGTTCTCCGGCCGGCTGGCGACGACGAAGGCGGCGTGAGCGTTGGCGCCGGCGCTGATGCCCACCAGCACGCCCTCGCGCGCCAGCTCGCGGGCGGCCTCGAGCGCCTCCTCGTTGGTGACCTTGACGACCTCGTCGTACACGGCGGTGTCGAGCACCTTCGGGACGAAGCCCGCGCCCATGCCCTGGATCTTGTGCGGGCCGGGGTCGCCGCCGCTGAGGACCGGCGAGTCGGCAGGCTCGGCCGCCACGACGTACACGCCCGGCTTACGCTCCTTGAGCACCTGGCCGACGCCCGTGACGGTGCCGCCGGTGCCGACCCCGGCGACGAAGATGTCCACCTGGCCGTCGGTGTCGTTCCAGACCTCCTCGGCCGTCGTGCGCCGGTGGGCCTCGGGGTTGGCCGGGTTCTCGAACTGCTGCGGGACGAAGGCGCCCTCGATCTCCTCGCCGAGCTCCAGGGCACGGGCGATGGCGCCCTTCATGCCCTGCGCGCCCGGCGTGAGCACGAGCTCGGCGCCGTACGCGCGCAGCAGGTTGCGGCGCTCCACGCTCATCGTCTCGGGCATGGTCAGGACGACCTTGTAGCCGCGCGCCGCGGCGACCATGGCCAGCGCGATGCCGGTGTTGCCGCTGGTGGGCTCCACGATCGTCGTCGAACCGGGGGAGATGAGTCCCTGTGCCTCCGCGGCGTCGAACATCGACAGGCCGATGCGGTCCTTCACGCTGCCGCCCGGGTTGAACGATTCGAGCTTGCCCACGATGGTGGCGCCGGACCGCTCCGAGGCGCCCCTCAGCTTGACGAGGGGGGTGCCGCCGATGAGCTCGGTGATGTCGCCTGCTACGTTCACGGTGTCGGTCTCCTTGGTCCGCGGTGGCTCTCTGACCGGAGTAAAACACCTCATTCCCGATATGGCAAGTCAACAATCGTCCCCGAGGCTCGCTCGGTCCGGAGCCCGTGCGGGGCCGCGCTCCAGTCCGGACCGCTCCGTGGCATACTAGCCGCCACCGTCACACGACCGATGGAGCGAACCGTGCCCAGCGTCCGCATCAGCCTGCCCTCCACCCTGACCTCGCCCGAGGCGCCCGTCACCGTGGAGTGCGAGGGCGCGACCGTGGCCGAGGCCCTGGGCGACCTCGCCGCCCGCAGCCCGCGCTACGGGCAGCGCATCTTCTACGGCGACCGCCTCCTGGTGAGCGTGGTCCTCAACGGCTCCCACCTCTCGCCGCTCGCCGCGAAGGACACGGAGCTGCACGACGGCGACCTGCTGGAGCTCGTCACACCGGTCGCGGGGGGCTGAGGCCGGCGGCGATCGCCGGGGTGCGGGAACCGGCGCCCTCAGGTGTTTCGAACGGGTGCACCAGCCGAAACGACGCGAGGAGCACCCATGAAGATCCCGAAGACGACCGCCGCGGCCGCCGCTGCGTGACCGCACCCCGCGCCGGGTACGCTGGCGCTGAAAGCACCGGCGCAGGAGGTGGCGGGATGAAGCTGTGGGCCACGCGAGAGACGCGCAGCCAGCTCATGCTGGCGTGCCTGCGCATCCTCATGGGCGCGATCTTCCTCGCGGTCTGGTCGGACAACCTGATGAAGGGCTACTACACGGCCGGCGGCTGGGCCGACTTCGTGCAGAAGTACGCGGACACGACCAGGGTGGCCGTCTACGGCAGGGTCCTCGACGACGTCCTCATCCCCAACGCGGCGGTGTTCGCCTACGGGCAGTTCGCCATCGAGTTCGTCGTGTTCGGACTGTTCCTGGTGTTCGGGATCTTCACCCCTGTCGCGGGCGGTCTGGCGGCCGGGTTCCAGCTGAACCTGCTGGTCGCGACGTCGGGCATCCCGGCGGAGTGGCCGGGGACGTACATCCTGATGGTCGCGCTGTGCCTGACCGTCGCGCTGGGGCAGGCGGGCCGGACGCTGGGCGTGGACGCGCGGTTCGCGAAGAGGAACCCGCACCCGCGGCTGCCGGTGTACTGACCGGGTGCCGGTCAGACGTCCGGGCCGGCCGCAGGCGGGCCCGGGCGGAAGCCGAAGAGCCGCAGGCGGAAGAGGCACCAGAAGATGTCCCACACGGCGCCGAGCGTGCCACGCCAGGTACCCGCGATCTTGGAGTGCCCGGCGCGCGCGCGGTAGCGGGTGTCGCGCACGGCGATCCGGGCGCCGAGCAGGCGCGCCTTCGCCGCCATCTCCGTCGGGAAGGCGTAGGCGCGCTCCTCGAGGCGCAGACGTTCCAGCAGGTCGAGGCGGACGGCCCGGAACGGGCCGTCGTCGCTGAGGTGCAGCCCGAACCAGAACCACAGGCTCACGGCGAGCCAGTCGTTGCCGCGCCGCTGGTGCCACGGCATGTGGCCGGCGGAGGCGCCGCGCACCGCCGCGCGGCGCGAGCCGATCACGAGGTCGGCGACGCCGGCGAGCACCGGCCCGACCAGGGCCGGCACCTGCGCCGGGTCGTCGGTGCCGTCGGCCTCCATGAAGACGACCGCGCGGGCGCCGCGGGCCGCGGCCGCGCGCGCGCCGGTGAGGCAGGGGTACCCGTAGCCTCGCCGCGGCTCGCGCAGCAGCTCCGCCCCGGTGGCCCGCACGAGGTCCGGGCCGCCGTCCCGCGAGCCGTTGTCGACGAAGAGGGCACGGCCGAGCAGGCCGAGGTCGCGGAGCTCCGCGAGGAGCGCCGGCAACGCCTCGGCCTCGTCGAGCATCGGGACGACGATGAAGTAGTCTGGTCCGGATGAAGCGTCCACGCCTGCGCGCCTGGTTGGGTCTGGGCCTGCTCGCCGCCGGCCTCTGCGGGCTCGCGCTCTCGGGCGACCTGCTGCTGCACGCCTGGCGGCTGTGGGCATTCTACGGCCTGTCGCTCGCCGGCTTCGGCCTGCTGGCCACAGCGGCGACGAGCCTCTCGCTGCGGTCCGCCCTCGTCGCAGGCATCCTGCTGCGCCTCGTCTTCCTGCCGGTCGCGCCGAGCCTGAGCGATGACGTCTACCGCTACCTCTGGGACGGCCGGATGCAGCGCGCCGGCGTGAGCCCGTACCTGTACGCGCCGGCCGACACGCGGCTGGACGGGACCGGAGCGGCCTCGCCCGCCGGCCTCAGGGAGCTCGTCAACCACCCGCGGCTGCGCACCGCGTACCCGCCGCTCGCCGAGGCGCTGTTCCTCGGCGCCGCCGGGACCGCGGACGCCGCCGCAGTGGACTCCGTGCGCGGCGGCGTCCTCCTCTGGAAGCTCGTCGTCGGGGCCGCCGACCTGCTGACGGCGGCGGCCGTCTGGTGGCTCGCCGGCGCCGGGCGCCGCAGGCAGGCGACGGCGCTCTACCTGCTCTGCCCGGCCGTGATCCTGCAGACGTGGGAGTCGGCCCACCTCGAGGTCGTGGCCGTGGGCCTCACCGTCGCCGCGGCCGCGCTGCTCGTGCGCGGGCGCGACTGGCAGGGCGGCGTCGTGCTCGGGCTGGCCGCGGCCGTCAAGCTCACGCCGGCGGCGCTGCTCGTCCCGGCGCTGCTGGGCGGCAGGGCGCGGCCCGGCCGGCTCCTCGCCGGCTTCATGCCGGCGTTCCTCCTGCCGCTCGTGCCGTACCTGCTCGCCGGCGACGGCCCGGGCGGCGTCTTCGGCGGGGTTGCCGGCGCGGGCACGGGCTGGACCGGCACGGCGCTGCTGTTCTCCGCGCTGACGTACGTCCTGCCGGCGCGCGCGGCCCAGCTCGTCTGCCTCGCTGTCTTCCTCGCCGGCGCCGTCTGGATCGCGCGGCGCTTCCGCGGGCGGGCGCAGACCGCGCGCGCCTTCACCTGGACGCTCACGCTGCTCGTCGTCTGCCTGCCGGTCGTCCACGCCTGGTACTGGCTGGCGCCGCTCACGTTCGGGCTGGTCGCCGGCGTCTGGCTGCCGGTCGTGCTCGGCCTCATCGCACCGCTGCCGGAGGCCGTCACCACGAGGTGGCCGGGCCCACGAGCCTCCACCATACTGGGGCGACGATGAGCGCTCCGCCGCACACCCCGTCGCCGTGACGCCGGACGTCGCGCAGGGCTCCGCCGTTGTCGCCGTCATGGCGCGCCCGCTCGTCAGGGGCACCGTGAAACGGCGCCTGGCCGCGACGCTGGGCGACGACGAGGCGCTGGCCGTCTACGCCCGGCTGCTCGCCGGCACGCTGGACGCGGCGGAGCGGCTCGCCGGCGCGACGCCGGTCATCGCGGAGGCGCAGGACGGCGACGTCCCGGCCGCCGACCCTCTGGCCGGGCGCAC
>CAIXSE010000738.1 GCA_903921965.1 uncultured Thermoleophilia bacterium
CTCAGCGCCGCGCCACCAGGAGCTGGCCGCGGACGCCGGCCGGCACGCAGCGGTCGACGGCGTAGCCTGCCGCCGCGGCCAGCCGCGTCAGCTCGGCCGGCGTGTAGATCCGCACGTCGCCCTCGGGGAGGCGCGGCAGCAGCCAGTTCATGAGCGGGCGGACCGCCCGGTTCACGCGCCACTCGCCGACCACCAGGCCGCCACCCGGACGCGTGACGCGGCGCATCTCGGCCAGGGCCTCCTCGGGGTGCGGGTAGTGGTGGAACGAGTCGACGCAGAGCACGAGGTCGAACGAGGCGTCGCCTGCCGGGAGGTGCTCGGCGTCGGCGACCTCGAGGCGGGCGCGGTCGCCGAGGCGCGCGCGGGCGACGGCGACCATGCCGGGGGAGAGGTCGATGCCGGTGGCACGCACCCCCGGCCCGGTCTCGAGGACGGCGGCCAGCGTGGCGCCGGTGCCGCAGCCGACGTCGAGGACGTCGGTGAAGGCGAAGCCGGCGACCGCCGCCATGACGTCGGCGTGCAGGCGGCGGGCGTGGCGCCCGTACCCGGTGCCGTCGTAGTCGGGCGCCTGTCTGTCGAACGCGGTGCGCGACTTCTGCTTCGCGTCGCGCACCGCCGGCTGCTTCGCGTGGTCGGCCATGCTCCGTCCCTCCGCGCGGCAGTCTACAGCCGCCCGGCCCGGCGGCTCAGGCGGTGAGCCAGGCGAGCGCCTCGTCGCGGCTGGTCATGACGCGTACGTTGAGGCCCCGGTTGCGGGCCGCGGTCTCGAAGAAGCGGAAGTCGCCGGCCACGGCCTGGTCCGCCGGCGGCAGGATCGCCTCGCGTTCGATGCTCCCGGGGGGCATCGACGCCATCTGTTCGGCCAGGTGCAGGATGTCGAACGAGTCGCCCTGCTGCGCGATGGCGCTGGTGTCGACGAGGAACCGTTTGCAGCTGTGCTCGGTGGAGAGCTGCATGCAGCGGGCGAGGGCCGCGTACAACTCCTCGAGAGCGAAGGCGTCCGGGAACACCAGCTCGATCACGCCAAGCGGTTCGTGGAACTCGATGACGATCGCCACGGCAGGTCCTCCGGGAGCGTCGCCGGGCCACGGCCCGGCGCTCGCTGATGATTCTGCGCGCCGCGGCAGGAGGCGAAACGTCGGCGCCGCGGCACGATCGCCGGGCGCGGCGGCGCTACCGCACCGTGAGCGCCGTGGCCGCCGACAGGGCCGCGCTGTGATCGGCGTCCGCGGGGGTCCACGCGCGCAGCCGCCAGCTCCCCGTCGCCGTGAGCGAGAACGTCGCCGAGTAGCCCGTCACGTCGCCGGCGTCCGCGGTCGTCGCGGCGACGGTGCGGCGCAACACCCAGCGCGAGCCGCTCCGGCGGTAGCAGCGGATCGCCACCGGCTGCGTCCCGCCGGGGTGCGCCGGCGCGAGCGTGCCGGACACCGTGAAGCGGGCGCCGGCACGCACCCGCGCCGGAGCTTGCGGGGCGCTCAGGTCCGGCTTCGGCAGCGGGACCGGGCTCCAGTAGTGCGCCGGCAGCGGCGTGGGGACGGTCACGCCGTAGCCGCCGACGAGCGCCGACTCCGGGACCGGCGTCACGGGCAGTCCGGTCCACAGCCCGGCCGGGCCGGCGGCGATGTGGGCCCAGACCTTGTAGGGGTACGGGTTGCCCGCCGTCCAGCCGTTGTACGCCCAGACCGCGTAGAACCAGTTCTCGTAGCAGAAGCGGGAGCCGTCGCCGATCACGGGGATGACGCTGGGGGCGTAGCCCCACTTCTGCACCAGGATGTCGGCGCCGGCGGCGATGTTGTAGTCGATGTCCGTCTTGAGGCGCTCCACATCGAGGTCGCCGTACGACGTGACCTGCATGATCCCGATGCCGCCGTCGCGGCTGATGAGAGGCGCGCCGGTGGCGTCGAACTGGCGCCAGCTGCTCTCCTGGAAGGCGATGCCATACAGGAGCTTGGGCGGGATGTCGCGGGCGACCGCCGCCGCGTCGAGCATGGCGCGGATCTCCGCCGCGGGCGGGTTCGCGGCGGCCGCGGCGGGAGAGGCGGGTACGAGCAGGGCGAGCAGCGCGA
>CAIXSE010000739.1 GCA_903921965.1 uncultured Thermoleophilia bacterium
CCCGACGCCGGCGCCGACCAGACGGCGGCGATGCTCGGCGGCGGCACGGCCGACTGGGACGGCCTCACGGCGCGGCAGGCCGCCGAGTTCCTGCGGGCGGCCGACCCGAAGGCCTCCCGGCCGTTCGCCCTGATCGTCTCGCTGGTGAACCCCCACGACATCATGGCCTGCCCGCCGACGTGGGAGCAGGCCAGCGCCAGCGACATCCCGCCGTACCAGGGCACGGCCAACTACGCGGACCAGTACCCCGAGTGCGTGACGCAGGGCATCGGGCTGCCCTTCACCTGGGACGAGCGTCTTTCCCAGAACCACAAGCCCGCGTGTCAGCCCGAGTCCACGGCGATGTGGTCGGTCCGGCTGGGCACCGTCCGTTCCCCCGAGAAGATGCGGGACTACGTGAACTTCTACGCGTACCTGCACAAGCGGTCGGACGAGGACATGGGGACCGTGCTCGACGCCCTCGAGGCCGACAAGGCCCTGTGGGAGAAGACGATCGTGATCCGCCTCTCCGATCACGGGGAGATGGGGCTGGCGCACGGCGGCATGCGCGAGAAGGCCTACAACGCCTACGAGGAGACGCTGCACGTGCCCCTGGTCGTCGCCAACCCGAAGCTGTTCCCGAAGGCGGCGTCGACCGACTGCCTGGCGTCGACGGTGGACCTGCTGCCGACGCTCGCCGGCCTCGCCGGCGTCTCGGGACTCGAGAGCTGGGGGCTGCGGGGGCGCGACCTGAGCCCGGTCGTCCGCAGCGTGGCGGAACATCCCGGCAGACCGGCGCAGGGCGTGCAGGACTCGGTGCTGTTCACGACCGACGAGACCGTGGGCTCGCGCCCGCCGGGCTCGACAGACGCGTCGCTGGTGCGGCAGCCGGCGCACATCCGCTGCATCCGCGAGGCGCGCTACAAGTTCGCGATGTACTTCGACCCGAGCGGCGAGGCCGAGCCTGAGTACGAGCTGTACGACCTCGAGGACGACCCGGACGAGCTCAGGAACATGGGCGCGCCCGACGGTCCGTACTACGACGCGGCGAAGGTCGCCGAGATGCAGCAGAAGCTGGCGGCGCGGATGGCCCAGACGGGCACGACGCCGCCGGTGACGTGACGTGATGACAGCCTCCGGCGCAGCAGCGCTCAACGAGGGCTGGCGCCGTCTGGGCTCCGGCGACGCGGCCGGCGCGGCCGAGGTGCTCCGCGCGTCGCTTGCCGGGGGCGGGCTGCCGCCCGCCCTCGAGGCCGACATGCGCTACGCGCTCGGCCGCGCCCTCGGCGCCTGCGGCGAGCGCGACGCCATGGGCCGCGAGTGGGTCCAGGTGCTGCGTCTGGACGCCCTCTCGGACCGGCCGCCGCGCCTGACCGCGCACGAGTTCGAGACGGCGGCGGAGCGGGCGCTCGACGAGCTCCCACAGGAGCTCATCGACGAGCTGCAGGGCACCGCCGTGATGATCGTCGACCGGCCGTCGCCCGAGATGGTCGCCGGCGGCATCGACCCGCGGATCCTGGGCCTGTACCACGGCGTGCCGCTGCTCAAGCGCTCCACGATGTTCGGCACGCCGTTCGCCGACAGCATCCACCTCTTCCGCGCCAACCTGGAGCGCGCCAGCGCGACGCGCGAGGAGTTGCTCGAGCGCATCCGCATCGTCGTGCTGCACGAGACGGCGCACTTCTTCGGGTACACCGAACGGCAGCTGCGGGAGATGGGCCTGGCCTGACGCGGCCGGCCCGGCCCGCAGCCGGCGGTGCCGGCCCCGCCTGCGCCCGCCCTGCTCGCGCCGGCCGGCCCCGCCTGCGCCCACCGGCCCCGCCCGCCTGCCCCGCGGGTCCACACCCGGCTACGCCGCCCGCCTGCCCCGCGCCCGCCCCGCCTCTCGGCCGAGCCCGCGAGTGCCGTGGGGCGGCGCGAACGGCGCCGCCTCCCGCGGCCGGGGGTAGAGTCATGCGGAAGCAGCGGGAGGGGGCGTTGAGCGACGGGCGGCCTGAGAGGTGGCGTACACGGCGTGCGGGCGTCACGGCTGCGCCTGCCGGCTTCACGGCCGGCCCGCCGCCTGCCGGCCTCACGCCCGGCCCGTGGCCGGCCGGCTTCGGGCTCGTCCTCACTCTGGCGCTCGCCGTGCTGCTCGCGGCGGCGGTCGTGGGCTGCGGCGGCACGGCCGCCGTCGACACCAACGAGCCGAACGACGGCCTCACTACGGCGACCCCGCTGGTGGCCGGCACGCCGCTGAGCGGCGCGCTCACCGCGGGCGACCTGGACATGTTCACCAGCGAGGTGCCTGCCGGCGCCGGCGACCACCCCTTCGTCGTCACCCTCACGTGTGACGATCCCGCGAGCGTCGAGATGGACGTCGGCGCCAGCCTCCCCGGCGTGGGCGAGGGCATCACCTGGCCCGGCTGGACGCCGGTCGTCACCGGCGACGGCCTCGAGGTCGCCGCCGGCCTGCGCAAGGGCACGGTGATCGTGGTCCTGCGCAGCGGCAGCGACGTCGCCTACACGCTCGCCATCGACTGGCGGTAGGCGCCGGACAGCCCGGCCGAGGTACCGGACGGCCCGGCCGGGGCGTCAGGTCAGGAGGCCGGGCCGCCCGTGGGGGGTCGGCCCGGCCGCGGCCGGCTCGTCGTCACGCCACCTGCTCGCCGGCGTGCTCGCCGGGCCACAGGTCGACCACGGCGTCCACGGTCACCTTCACCACGTGCTGCACCGGCGGCAGCTTCCACTTCTCGCTCACCGCCGCCAGCTTCCGCTTCATCTCGTCGACGAGCTCGCCGTGGTCCAGGATCTCCGCGTGGCCCTTGATCTGCATGGCCACGTGCCGCGGGAAGTCGTGCACGCCGACGGCCACGCGCGGGTCGCGCTCCAGGTTCTCCAGGGTCTCCTTGTGGTAGAGGTCGGCGAAGTAGATGTGCTCGTCGTCCAGCAGGCTGCCGCTGCCCTTGATGGAGACGTTGGGCGTGCCGTCAGGCCCTACCGTCGCCACCCAGATGTTGTGCCCCCCGGCGAGGACGTCGTGGAGCTTCTGCGGGATGGTGGCCATGGCCCCCTCCTTGTCCGCTGCCCTAGGTGGTTGGTACCCGGGGCGGCGCGGAGGGGTCCGTTGGCGCGGCGCGGAAGGGGTCCGTTGGCGCTCAGCTGCAGATGCCCGGTGAGCCGCCCCCGGCCGGGTTGCTGGGCGCGTCGGGCGCGGGGGTCCACGGCAGAGTGCCGCCGTCCACGCCTTCGAGCTCGGCGTCGGCGAGCTCGGCGTCGTGTCCGGGCTGTCCGCCGGCTTGTGTCTCGTCGGGGGTCACCTGTGCCTCCTCTGATGGCGGTGGATGTGCCCGGGTCAGGCGGGGTCGTCGTAGTCGAAGAAGGCAGGCGGGCTGAGCCAGCCGCCGGTGACGCCGTCGAGCTGCCCGTCGGCGACGGCGGACGTGGTGTCGACGAGCTCCTGGGCCGTGACGTCGTATCCCGCGCCGTTGACGAAGGCCAGGCGGTCCTCGCCGACCTCCGTGGCCAGCACCTCGGCGCGGAACGACTCATCTGCGTTCATGCGGGCGACGAAGTCGCCGCCGGCCTGCTCGGACATGTGTGCTCCCTCTGCTCGCGGTGTGGCGTCTCTGGTGCCGGTATCGGCAGGGCGCCCGCCCGCCTGCAGCCGGGCGCTCAGGGTCGCCCCGCCTGCTGCCGATACCCGGTCAAGGACCGCAGGGACGAGGACGGGATCGGGGCATGGCCAAGGGGCGCGTGATACGCATCAAGTACGGGTGCCGCGACATCGGCTTCACCGGCGCCCGGCTCGATGAGGCCGCCTCGTTCGGCCCGGGCTGGCAGCTCTGCGTCCAGTCACCCGAGAACCTCGACGAGTTCCGTGACGACCTGGCGCAGGCGAAGAGCATCGCCCTGTCGCTGTTCGCCGTCGACGGCCGGTGGTGCGCGGGTCAGGCCGTGGTGGCGTTCATCAGCGAAGACCCCCACTTCCCGGTCGTGACGCTCACGGGTCAGGGGCCGCTGCGGCGTGCGTGAACAGGCCGGCGGACGTAGGGCGGGCCGGTGCGTCAGTCGAACCACTCCACGGGGACGTCCCCCGGCTCGATGTACATCCCCCCGGTGACCTTCTCGAGGTCGTCGTCGGTGAGGGCGGCGTTCGGCTGCGTGGCGGCCGTCGGTTCTGCCTGGTCGTGGGGCGACATGGCGGACCCTCCTTCGTCGTGGCTCGGGGACCTCTCCTCTGGTATCGACGGCCGGCGCGACGTTCTTGACGTTCGGCGCTCCCGCCTTCGCGCAGCCTACGTGCCGCGCCGCCCCAGCCGCGCGAGCCCCCGGTCGACGACGAGCAGCAGCGCCGCGAGCCCGATGAAGGCGGCCACGATGCCGGCCAGTGTGAGCGCCACCGCCGCGTTCCCCTGCTCGCGCGGGTCCATGAAGGGGTACGGGTACCAGCCGATGACCGCCCCGCGCACCAGGGTCACGACCAGCCAGAGGACCGGGTAGACGAGCGAGAGCCACACGACCCGCCACGTCACCAGTCCCCGCGGCCCCAGGACGAGCCAGCCGGCCACGGCCATCGCCGGGACCACCGTGTGCAGGAGCAGGTTGGAGGCGAAGACCCAGCCGTGCAGCTGAGCCCCCGCCAGCATCGTGTGGTACACGACGGCCGTGAGGACGATCATGGCGACGCCGTCGAAGCGGAAGACGCGGAAGAGCAGCGCGGACCGCCGTGGGCGCAGCGCCAGCAGCAGCGTCGTGACCGCGACGATGAGGTTCGACTGGACGGTGAAGTACACGAGCACGTTGGCGTCGCGCGCGGCCTGCGTGTGGAAGGCGGCGAAGTCGGCCGGGGCCTGGACGCCGCCCTGCTGGACGGCCATCGCGACGGCCACGAGCGCGACGGCCGCGGTCAGGCCGTGCCAGGTGCGCGCGAGTGATCCGTCCGTCGCGGGCCCTTGCCCGGCCATGGCCTGCTCCCTGTCGGCGCCTGCTCGTCCGCGATGTGTATCGGCAGCGGGCGCGCGCGGCTGCAGGCGGAGCGGCTACAGCATCGCCCTGAGCTTGGCCATCCAGGTCTTGTAGCCCTTCTGGCCCAGGGCCAGGTCGTTGTCGCCGAACGCGATGTTGACGGAGGCGAACTCGAAGTCCGGCGGGTCCAGACTGAGATCCTTCCACGCGTTGTTGATGAAGTTGTCGGCGCGGATGGCCTGGCCGGAGTACTGCTTCAGCCGGTCGCAGCGGGCCTTGAACCGCTTCTGCTCGGCGGGCGACCCGAAGTAGCGGGCCCAGCCCATGCGGAACCTGGAGATCATGCCGGCGTAGGAGTCCGCCGATGCGTCGGGGCCGTCTTTCTGGCTGTCGTAGATCTTCTGGCAACCCTGCCTGGCGATGAGCAGCTGGTCGGGGTCGTCCAGGAGGTCCTTCATGTCGTCGGCGACCTGCCGGCACGTGTCCTTGTTGTGGCCGTAGCCGTCGACGTACCCCTGGAAGGCGGTGTCGAGCATC
>CAIXSE010000740.1 GCA_903921965.1 uncultured Thermoleophilia bacterium
ACGCCGCTGCAGATGCTGCTGCGCGGCCAGAACCTCGTCGGCTACCGGCACTACGGCGACGACATCGTCCGCCGCTTCGTGTACAAGGCCGCCGAGAACGGCATCGACATCTTCCGCGTGTTCGACGCGCTCAACGACATCCGCAACTTCGAGACCGCGGCGGCGGCCATCAAGGAGACGGGCAAGCACTTCCAGGCGGCGGTGGTGTACACCATCTCGCCGGTGCACTCGCTCGACCACTACCTCGAGGTCGCGCACAAGCTGGTCGACATGGGCGCCGACTCCATCTGCATCAAGGACATGGCCGCCCTGCTCTCGCCGTACTACGCGGAGCAGCTCATCGGCCGGCTCAAGGCCGAGATCCCGGTGCCCATCCAGCTGCACTGCCACTACATCGGTGGCCTCGCCCCGATGACCTACCTCAAGGCCGTCGAGGCAGGGGTGGACGTCATCGACACGGCCACCGTGCCGCTCGCCTTCGGCAACTCCCAGCCGGCCACCGAGATGGTCGTCACCGCCCTGATCGGCACCCCGTACGACACCGAACTCGACCTCGAGACGCTCTTCTCGATCGCCAAGTACTTCGAGAAGGTCCGCATCGAGACCGGCCACGACCGCGGTGTCACCTCGCTCACGCACATGCAGGTGTACTCGCACCAGGTGCCGGGCGGCATGATCAGCAACCTCGAGAGCCAGCTCGGCGAGCAGAACGCGATCGACCGCCTCCCGGAGGTGCTCGAGGAGATCCCCATCGTGCGCTCCGAGATCGGCTACCCGCCGCTGGTCACGCCCATGTCGCAGATCGTCGGCACGCAGGCCGTCCTCGACGTGCTCTCCGGCCGCCGCTGGCACATCGTCCCGGACGAGATGAAGGCCTACCTGCGCGGCAGGTACGGCGCCGCCCCGGGGCCTGTGTCGAAAGAAGTCATCACCCGCGTACTCGGCGACGAAGAGCCCATCCGCGTGCGCCCTGCCGACCTCGTGAGCGAGACGCTCGAAGACTACCGTGAGGAGATCGGCGAGCTGGCGCGCACCGAAGAGGACCTGCTGAGCTACGCGCTCTTCCCGCAGACCGCGCGCCCGTACCTCGAGCGCCACCACATCGGTCCCGAGAGCGACGTCTTCGGCGTGCAGATCCCGGCCTACCTCGCCCAGCAGGCCGGATCGGCCCTGGGCATCGAGGCGGCCGACCGTGTGAAGGACATCCTCGCCCTGGTCGAAGAGAGCGACCTCGAGGAGGTCGTGATCGAACAGGGCGACCTCAAGATGACGGTGCGCAAGGCCGGCGCCGCGCCGGCCGTCGCGGCCGCGTCCGCCCCGGCGGCGCCCGCGCCGGCCGCCGCGTCCGAGGCCCATGCCGGAGACGGCCTGAACGGGTACCACCTGGTGCGCTCGAAGTGGGTCGCGACGTTCTACCGTTCGCCGTCGCCGCAGTCGCCGTCGTTCGTCGAGGTCGGCGACGAGGTGCAGGCCGGCCAGACGCTCTGCATCCTCGAGATGATGAAGATGATGAACGAGCTCACGGCCGACGTGGCCGGCGTGGTGCGCGAGATCCTCGTGGAGAACGGCGAGACCGTGCAGTACGGCCAGCCGCTGTTCGCCATCGAGCCCGTCTGAGACCCGCGCCGCGCCCGTGCCCGCCCAGCCAAGCCGCAAGCAGGCGCGTCGCGACGCCGTGTTCCTGCTCTACCAGCGCGAGGTCACGAGCCTCTCGATGGCCGACCTCGTGAAGGGGCAGAAGCTCCGTGAAGGGTACGGCCCGGACGAGTTCACCATCATGGCCGTCAGTGGCGTGGAGGCGGCGCGCGACCGGCTCGACGAGACGCTCGAGCGCCACGCGACCGGCTGGGCGGTCGACCGCATCGCGCCGCTCGAGCGCAGCATCTTGCGGCTCGCCATCTGGGAGATCCAGACGGGCGTCACGCCGCCGGAGGTGGCGATCGACGAGGCGGTGCGGCTCACGAAGCGGTACTCCACCGACGAAGCGGGCGCCTTCGTCAACGGCGTGCTCGGCGCGGTGCAGCGCGAGCGGGAGGCAGGGGAGGCCCCGGGTGCCTGACGGGCGGCCGGCCGAGCCTGCGTTCAAGCCGGCCGACGCCGTGGCGCGCGTGCGCGCCATCCTCGCGCAGCTCGAAGAGCTCGAACCGCGCCTCGCCGCGTCGTCGTCCGGAGAGGTCGAGATGACGCTGCTCGAGAACGCGACCGAGCTGGTCGAGGAGGCAGGGCGCCTGCTCGAACGCCTCGGCCGCCTTGCCGAATGACCGCCGCAGGCACGTCATCGTGCAGCGCGCCGAAGGGGCGCGCACAGTGACCGCCGCAGGCACGTCATCGTGCAGCGCGCCGAAGGGGCGCGCACAGTGACCGCCGCAGGCACGTCATCGTGCAGCGCGCCGAAGGGGCGCGCACAGTGACCGCCGCAGGCACGTCATCGTGCAGCG
>CAIXSE010000741.1 GCA_903921965.1 uncultured Thermoleophilia bacterium
AGGGGTGAGCGTGATGAGCACAGCAGTCGGTCGGCGGCTCGCGGCCCGCATCGGGCGCCTCGGGACCGAGACGGCGTTCGCCGTCTCCGCCGAGGCCAACGAGTGGAGGGCTCTCGGCCACACGGTGTACCCGTTCCACCTCGGCGACCTGGACCTGCCCACGCCGCTGAGCATCGTCGAGGCCGCCGAGCGGGCGATCCGCGACGGCAAGACGGGCTACTGCCCCAACGCCGGCATCATGCCGCTGCGCGAGGCGCTGGCCCAGGACGTCGGCGCCTCGCACGACCTGGATCTCGGCCCGGAGAACGTGGTGATCCAGCCGGGCGGCAAGCCCGTCATCGGCAAGTTCATCCTCGCGCTCATGGACCCCGGCGACGAGGTGCTGTACCCGGTCCCGGGGTACCCGATCTACGAGAGCCAGATCGAGTTCCACGGTGGCGTCGCACGGCCGTACGGGTTCGTCGCCGCCGCCGGCGACTTCGCGCTCGACTGGGACTCGCTCGAGGCGCAGGTGAGCCCCCGCACGAAGCTGCTCATCTTCAACGACCTGCAGAACCCGACCGGTGCGCAGAGCGCGCCGGCGGAGCTCGAGCGCCTGGCGGAGTTCGTCGAGGCGCACGACCTGCTCGTGCTCTGCGACGAGGCCTACTGGGACATCCGCTACGCGGGGAGGAGCAGGTCGCTCGCCTCGCTTCCCGGCATGGCGGAGCGCTGCGTGCTGCTGTACACGTTCAGCAAGAAGTTCGCCATGACGGGCTGGCGCCTGGGGGCGGCAATCGCCCCGCAGCCGGTCGCCGACGTCTTCGCGAAGCTCAACGTCAACGACGAGAGCTGCTCCAACCACTTCGTGCAGTACGGCGCTCTGGAGGGCCTCACCGGCGACCAGTCGGGGCCTCGCGAGATCGTCCGCGTCCTCGAGGAGCGACGGGACATCGCAGTGGATATCCTGAACGGCATCCCGGGCGTGACCTGCTACCGGCCCGAGGCCACCTTCTACCTGTATCCGGACGTGACGGGGCTGATGGAGATGAAGGGGCACGAGACCTACGACCAGCTGCGCCGGGGTGCGCTCGAAGAGACGGGCGTCAGCTTCTGCACCCGCCTGCACTTCGGCCGCGAGCTGCCGCACGAGACGCGCCGGTACGTGCGCTTCGCCTACTCCGGCATCAGCTCCGCCCTCATCACAGAGGGGCTGGGGCGGCTGAAGGCGTGGGCCGAGGCATGAGCGGCGACGGCAAGGGAAGCGCGACCCAGGGCGGGCACCTGCTCCGCACCCCGTTCTTCGAGCGGCACGTGCAGGCCGGCGCCCGGCTCGTGGACTTCGGCGGCTGGGAGATGCCGGTGCAGTACCCGACCGGCATCCTCGCCGAGCACCTGGCCACGCGCAGCGGCGCCGGCCTGTTCGACGTGTCGCACATGGGCCGCTTCGTGCTGCGCGGGCCCGGCTCGGTGGCCTTCCTCCAGCACGTCCTCACCAACAACGCCGAGGCGCTTGACCTGCTGCAGGCGCAGTACACGATCGTGCCGACGCCGACCGGCGGCGCCATCGACGACGCCTACTTGTACCGCTTCGTCGAAGGTGAGTTCCTGCTCGTCGTCAACGCCGCCAACCGCATCAAGGACTGGGAGTACTTCGAGAGGCACCTCGAGGGGCTCCCGGACGTGGAGCTGGCGGACGAGACCGGCGAGATCGCGATGCTCGCCCTGCAGGGACAGGCTTCGCGCGACATCCTGGCCGGGCTGATCGAGGCCGGCTCCCTGCCGGATCCCTTCCGCAACGAGCTCAGCATCGTCACCCTGAAGGTGGACGATCCCGCGGGCGGCCCGCCGCGGCGTGTGCCCACGAGGCTCGCCCGCACGGGGTACACCGGCGAGCCGCTCTGCTTCGAGCTCTTCCTGCCGCCGGAGGAAGGGCCGGCCGTGTGGGACGCGCTGGTCGCGGCCGGCGCCGTGCCCACCGGCCTCGGCGCGCGCGACACCCTGCGCCTCGAGGCCGGCCTGCCGCTGTACGGCCACGAGCTCGGCCTCGACCCCGACGGCCACGAGATCCCCGTCATGAGCTGCCCGCTGGCGACGTTCGCCGTCAGCTTCTCGCCACGCAAGGGCGACTACATCGGGCGCGCCGCGCTCGCCGCACAACATGACGCCTACACGCGCATCGTGGCGCGGGACTACTCCGACATCCGCGCCCTGCCGCGCCTCACACGGCCGGTGGCGGTGACGGGGCGCGGCATCGCCCGCGAGGGCGCCCGCGTCCTCCGGCCCGCGGACGGGCCCGGCGGTGAGGCCGGCGACGGCTTCCTCGGCTGGGTCACCAGCGGCACCGCCGTGCCCTACTGGGGCGTCGACGGCGAGGGCCTGTGCGCGTCTCGCACCGACGAGCACGACCTGCGCTCCATCGCCCTCGCCTACCTCGACAGCCGCGTGGTCGAGGACGACGAGGTCGAACTCGACGTGCGCGGCCGAAGCGTCCCCGGCCTCGTCGTGCCCTACCACCTGCGCAGCGACGCCCCGCCGTGCGCCCGCGCCATCGTCTGGGACTACACTCCCCAGCTCTCCGAGCTCGAAGGGGGCGAGGCCGGCGAGAAGGCGCTCCGCCTCCTCGCCGGTGCTGTCGCCAACCACGAGTGGCGCCAGCACCGCTGCATCGATCTGATCCCCTCCGAGATGACGCCGTCGCCCCTTGTCCGCCTGCTCTCCGTGATGGACCCCTCCTTCCGCTACGCCGAGCACAAGAAGACCGAGGCCTTCTACGACATGGAGGTCTTCTACTACCAGGGCACCGGCTTCATCCACGAGGTCGAGCGCCTGCTGAAGAACGAGCTCCGCGCCTATCTCGGGTGCGCCGAGGTGGAGACCCGCGTCGTCAGCGGCCAGATGGCCAACACGGCCGTGTTCAGCGCGCTCGTCGACTACCTCAACCGCGCCGACCGCAAGGCCGAGCCGCGGCGCATCGCGAAGGTCCTGAACAACCACATCGCCCGCGGCGGCCACTTGAGCGCCCAGCCCATGGGCGCGCTGCGCGACTACGTGGCGCGCGACCCGCGCACCGAGCTCCCGGCGGTGAAGGACATCCCGGTGCTGGCGGACGATCCGTACAGGCCGGACGTTCCGGCGCTCCTCGACCTCATCGAGCAGGAGCGCCCCGAGCTCATCATCCTCGGCAAGAGCATGGTGCTCCACCCCGAGCCGGTCTACGAGGTCCGCACATTCCTCGACGAGACCGGGATCCCCGCGATCGTCATGTACGACATGGCGCACGTGCTGGGGCTCATAGGGCCGCACTTCCAGGAGCCGTTCCGCGAGGGCGCCGACCTCGTCACCGGCTCCACGCACAAGACGTTCTTCGGGACGCAGCGCGGCATCATCGCCGGGAACTGGGTCGAGCCGCAGGAGAAGTACGACCTGTGGGAGGCGATCGAGCGCCGCGCCTTCCCCGGCTCGGTGAGCAACCACCACCTCGGCACCCTGCTGGGCCTGCTGATGGCCGCGTTCGAGATGAACCAGTTCCGCGACGCGTACCAACAGGCCGTCCTGCGCAACGCCAAGGCCTTCGCCGTGGCGCTCAAGGAGGCCGGGCTCGACGTGGCCGGAGACCCGGCCGTGGACTACACCGAGACGCACCAGGTCATCGTCCGCGTCGGCTACGGCCGCGGGCCGGAGGTCGCCGGACGGCTCGAGGCGAACGACATCATCTGCAACTACCAGGCGGCGCCCGACGAGGAGGGGTTCACCGCCTCGGGCGCGCTGCGCCTCGGCGTCGCCGAGATGACGCGCTTCGGCATGGGGCCGCAGGACTTCGCGCAGGTGGCCGAGCTCATGGCCGCGGTCGTCAACGA
>CAIXSE010000742.1 GCA_903921965.1 uncultured Thermoleophilia bacterium
CCCGGCGAGAAGGCGGGCCTCGACTACCAGCCCGAGCTGCCGCTCGTCGGCACCGGCCCCTTCCAGGTGACCGAGGTCAAGACCGGCAGCTTCGTGAGGCTCGTCAGGAACCCCTACTTCTGGGAGCAGCCGGCGCTCGACGAGGTCCTCATGGAGGTCTACCAGAACGCGGACACCATGACCCAGGACCTGAAGACCGGAGCCTTGGACTACGCCTGGGCCCTGCCGACGGCGCAGTTCAAGGCCCTGTCGTCCGACCCCGCCCTCAAGACCAACGCGGCCGACATCCGCTACTGGAGCTCCGTGTCGCTGAACACCTACGCCGGCAAGGAGTCGCTGGGGAACCCGGCGCTGCGCGACACCGCCTTCCGGCAGGCGCTCGTGTGGGCCGTGGACAAGCAGCGCATCATCGACCTGGCGTACTCAGGCTACGGCACCGTCGCCCAGGGCATCATCACGCCGGACGTGCCCGCGTACTTCTGGACGCCCGCACCCGATGCGACGTACGGCTTCGACCTCGCCAAGGCCGGCCAGATGCTCGACTCCGCCGGCTACCCGCTGGTCGACGGGAAGCGGGTCGGCAAGGACGGCAAGCCCGTCGAGCTGCGGCTCTACGTGCGCTCTGCGAGTACGGAGAGTCAAAGCACCGGCAAGTTGCTGGCCGGCTGGTTCGAGCAGCTCGGCCTGCAGATCGACCTCCAGACGATGGCCGACGCGGCCATCATCGACGCCGAGTACAACATGAAGGGGTCTCAGTTCGCCCCGGATTACGACATGGTCGTCTGGGGGTTCGGAGGGTACGCCGACCCGAACTTCATCCTCAGTATCTTCACGACCGGGCAGATCGGCGGCTGGAACGACACCTACTTCTCAGACCCCAAGTACGACAAGCTCTACGTGCAGCAGTCGCAGACGATCGATCAGGCCCAGCGGAAGCCGCTGACCGATGAGATGTGCCAGATCGTCTACGACCAGGTCCCTTCCATCATCACCACCTACACGAAGATGCTCGAGGCGTTCAACGTGACGAAGTGGACCGGCTGGACCCAGTATGGGCCGACCGGACCGTACGCGTTCTCGAACGACAACGTGGACTCGTACGTCAACCTCCGTCTCAGGACGGACGCGGGTGAGTCCGAGTCGGCCGGCGCGAACACCACCGTGCTGGCGATCGTCGGCATCGTGGTCGCGGTGGTCGTGGTCCTCGCCGTCGTGCTGCTCCTCCGGCGGCGGCGCGGGAGCCGATCGATCGAGGTCTGAGGTCCCCCACGCGGACCGGGCCGGGCGAGCGTGCCGTCTCGCCCGGCCCGGTCGCCGCGCCGCCCGGCGCCCACGACCTGGTGGCAGGTGAACGGCAGATCCATACCGAGGACGACTCCGGGATCTACGAGTGCCGGCGTCGAGACGGCGTATCGCTCAGCAGCGCGTCGACCGGGATCTGCAGCTGCTCCGCGGCGAAGGCCGCCAGCGATCGCTCGACGCCTTCGGGCGTGAAGCCGCGGAAGTCGAGCACCGTGCGCTCCGATAGCACCTCGCCGTACGCGGCGATCCTGAAGGCTACTTCCTTCGTATCTGCGACGGGGTGGAAGGCTCCTGCCTCGACGCCTCGTGCGATGATGCGAAGGACCGCCTGATGGTAGAGCTCGACGAGGCGGTGGATGGCGGCCATGTACTCCTGTTTCTCGCGAGCGAGTGGGAAGATCTCCAGCTGGAGCAGCCACTCCTCACGGTTCGGCCCGGGATACGGGGCCGTGAGCCCGATGAGGTTCCGGAGAGAGGCGAACGGGTCTCCGTCGGCCTCCTCCAGTCGCTGGAGGAGGCGTTCATCGAGCCACCCGATGGTGGCCAGCAGGAGGCTCGCCGCATCCCCGAAGTAGTAGTGGACGATGGCGCTGGAGACGCCCGCCTCACCTGCCACATCGGCAATGCGGGTCTTGCGCAGCCCCTGGCGCGCCACCACTCGACAGGCGGCCTCCAGGATCCTCTGCGGGACCGACTCCTGCTCCTGTGCGCCGGCACGCGCCGCTCGGGGATCCAGGCCCGACTCGACCCCCTGCCATGAGGTCGCGATGTCGCGAATGAGGTCTGCATCCGGCCCGTTCTCGTCCATCGCCGTCTGCAGCCGCTGATGCATGCTCCAGGCGGTCCTGTAGCTGAGTCCCAGCTCCCTTGAGAGGGTCGCCGGCGAAGCCGCACTGCCCGTGCCGGCATACACGACCGCCGCCCGGAACCACGATGAGAGCGGGATACGGGTTCTCTCCAGGAAGGTACCGGCGGTCGGCCACACGTGGTGGCCACAGCGGCTACAGGCGAGGGCCCGGCGGTCCTTGACAGGGTGGAAGGTGCTGGTCGCGTCGCACTTGGGGCACACCGCCGTGCGGCCGTCTGGCGCCCAGTTGCGTCGCCAGAGCCACTCCAGTTCCGGCTGCCCGACCCGCTCGTCGATGTGATCTCCAGCGCCCATCTCGCCTCTCGTCGCGATTCTACACCAGCCCGTACTTGTGTTTATGGAATCTTCATGTACATGTTGACACATCAAATTGAATCTGCGTAGGATGACCGACATGTCAATCAGCTCCTTTCCATGGAGGCAGCGGGGAGGAGTCGCAGGGCAAGAAGGAGGGGGGCTGCGTGGACTCACGGCTGGCGGCGGATGCAGGCGGTACCTTCACCGACATCGTCTTCATCGACGGGACGTCCGGTCGGGTCCGTGTCTCAAAGGTGCTCAGCACACCGGCCGCTCCGGACGACGCGGTGGTCGCCGGCGTCGCCGAGGCCGCCGGCAGGGAGGAGTTGGCGCGCGTCGAGTTCTTCCTCCACGGCATGACCGTGGGCCTCAACTCCCTGCTGCAGCGGCGCGGCTCGGTCGTGGGACTCCTGGCCACGAGGGGATTCCGAGACATCCTCGAGGTACGGAGGGGAGACAGGGCATCGGCCTACGACCCCAAGTGGAGGCCGCAGCCGCCCCTGGTGCCGCGTCATCTCCGACGGCCCGTCACCGAACGGGTGGACGCTCACGGGGTCGTCCTGACTCCGCTCGATGCTCAGGACGTGCTCGACGCCCTCGCGCTGTTCCAGGAGGAGGGCGTGCAGAGCATCGCCGTCGCCTACCTGCACGCCTACCTCAATCCGGAGAACGAGCTGGCCACGGCCGAAGTGTTGCGGGAGGCCGGCTTCCGGGGGGACCTTTCGCTGTCCCATCAGGTCTCCGGCGAGTTCCGGGAGTACGAGAGGACGTCGACGACCGTCGTCGACGCGTTCATCAAGCCCGGCACCGCTCACTACCTTCGGCGTCTCAAGGGCAGGCTTGACGAGCAGGGTCTCGAGGCCCCGTGTCTGGTCACGCGATCGGGTGGCGGGTCCATGAGGTTCGAGGATGCCGAGGAGCGCTGTTTCGAGACGATCATGTCCGGCCCCGTCGCCGGCGCCCTGGGCTGCGGGGAGGTGTGCCGGCGGCTGGGCATCCCGAGCGCCATCGCGGCCGACGTCGGAGGTACCAGCTTCGACTGCTGTCTCATCACCGACGGCAGGCCGCGGGTCACGTATCAGGGGACGATCGACGGCATGCCGCTGCAGTCACCGTGGGTCGACATCCGTTCGATCGGCGCCGGCGGCGGATCGATCGCCTACCTCGACGAAGGATCGCTCCTGAGGGTCGGACCACGCAGTGCCGGCTCACTGCCTGGGCCTGCGTGCTACGGTCGCGGCGGCCAGGAGCCGACGGTGACCGACGCTGCCGCCTGGCTGGGGATGCTGGCGGATGGACGGCTGGCCGGCGGCATGCGCCTCGATTTCGACAGCGCCGGTCGTGCCCTTGACACGGTCGGCGAGCCGTTGGGATTCACGACCGACGAGACGGCGGTGGGCATCCTGAGGATCGTCGCGGCCGCCATGGCCCAGGCCATACGGTCCATCACCGTGGAATGCGGCGAGGACCCACGGCGGGCCGCGCTCATGATGTTCGGGGGCGCGGGTCCCCTGTTCGGCACGCTGCTGGCCGAAGAGCTCGAGGTCGCGCACATCATGGTCCCCGAGTTCGCCGGCGGCTTCTCGGCCTGGGGTCTGCTGCAGCAGGACATCACCCATTCGGCCGCGCGCACCTGTCTGCGCCCGCTTGACGAGGCGGGTCTCGCCGAGGCATCGGCGGTACTCACGGGTCTCTGCGAAGGCCTCACCGCCAGGACACCCGGGGCTGCGCCGCGTAGTGACGTTGCGCTGGAGGCGGCTGTGGATCTCCGCTACGTCGGCCAGCAGTACACGCTCACCATTCCGGTGGCGGTGGAGAGGTACCGTCTTCGGGCGGACGCGGAGGCCCTGCGGGGGGCCTTCGCAGAAGAGTACGAGCGCACGTACAGCCACCGGCTCACCGCAGATGTGGAAGTGGTGGCGGTCCGGGCGACCATGCGCCTGCCGTTGCCCTCATTGGCGCAAGCCGAGCCGGCTGATCCGTCGCCGGTCGTCGAGGAGGCGCCACGGCGCATCGATGCGTACTCGCTGTCCCTCGGCAAGAGGACCCCTTTCGATGTCCGGCATCGTACCCAGCTGGGAGCGACGGGGTCACTGACCGGTCCGGCGATACTCCTCGAAGACACCTGCACGACCTATGTCGATGCCGGCTACATGCTGGAGGTAGGGCAATCCGGTGTGCTCGACATGAGAAGGACGGAGGTCTGAGATGCCCGCAGCCGATGTGATCACGGTGGCTCCGGCGGCGGGACGTCAGGCGTCCGGGGAGGACGCGGACCCGATCACGACGGAGGTCGTGCGCCAGGGTCTCATCGCCGTCGCCGATCAGATGAAGCTGGCCCTGCAGCGAACGGCGTTCTCGCCCATCATCTACGACATGATCGATTTCGCGTGCGGGCTCTTCGACCGCGACGTGAAGCTGCTCGCGCAGGCACGTACGCTCCCGGCGTTCCTGGGTACGCTCGGCTTCTGTGTGGAAGCCGCCCTGCAGCGTCTGGGCGGGCGGGAGCAGCTGGAGCCGGGCGACGTGATCTGGAGCACGGCGGGCTACGACAACGGGTGTCACCCCCAGGACGCCGTGATCATCGTCCCGGCCTTCCTCGACGACGACCTCGTCGGCTACGCGGTCATCAAGGCCCACCAGTCCGACATCGCGGCCATCGACGTCTACCCGCTCAACACGACCGACGTCTTCCAGGAGGGCGTCATCTTCCCGGCGGTGAGGCTCTACCGCGGCGGTGAGCTTCAGCAGGACATGTACAGGACCATTCTCGCCAACACCCGGTATCCGGAGGCTCTCGAGGGCGACATGAACGCGCAGATCACCGCCACCCGCCTGGGAGCGGCGTCGCTGTCGAGACTCGTCGAGAAGCACGGCCGGGAGGTCTTCGCCGCGAGCGTGGAGCGGATGTTCGCGCACGGCGAAGCCATCGTGCGCAGCAGGCTCCAGGCGATCCCCGACGGGCGGTACGTGGCCACGTGCAGCATGGATGACGACGGTATCGGCACCGACATGGTCGTCTACGACGTCGCCCTGGAGGTCGACGGCAGCGACGTCGTGGTGGACTTCTCCGAGGCCCCTCCGGTGCAGCAAGGCCCCATCAACTGTCCGCTCCCCGCTGTGGTCGCCTCCAGCCGCATCGCGGTCTACGCGCTGGCGGGGGTCGATGAGCCGCCGAACGAAGGCCACTTCCGGCCCATCGCCACCCGGGTGCGGCGGGGCAGCATGTTCTGCCCCGAGCCGCCGGCGCCCATCTTCGTCTACGGGTGGGCGAGCGACATGGCGGTCGAGGGCCTGCAGGCTGCGGTCGCGGACGTCATGCCGGAGTCCGTCGCGGCCGGCAGCGGCGGAGATCTCTGCGGTGTCGGCTGGTGGGGCGAGTATCGCGACGGCACGCCGTGGTCCATCGGCCCCGATCATCCCGTCGGACAAGGCGCGACCCACGATGCCGATGGAGCGCACTGCCTGTTCATCCTGCCGCTGTCGGGCCTGCAGGTGACCTCCATCGAAGTCGTCGAGCTCAGCGCTCCGCTGATCGTCGAGTGCTATGAGCTGGCGCCGGATTCGGCGGGCGCGGGCCGCTGTCGGGGCGGACTCGGTGTGGACGTCGACTTCCGGCTGCTCGAGGACGCGTACTTCAACTGCATCGTGGAGCGCACCAAGTCGCCGGGCTGGGGACTGGCCGGCGGTCACGAGGCCCGTCCGAACCACTGCGCCCTCGAGTACCCGGACGGCACGAGAGAGCCGGTGGCCAAGGTGACGCGGATGCTGCTGGCAGAGGGGACTCGAGTGCTCCTCCGCACAGGCGGTGGCGGGGGCTTCGGCCCCCCGTCCGAGCGCCCGGTCGAGAAGGTCATGGAGGACATCAGGGAGGGGGTCATCACGCCGGCCGAAGCCCATCGACAGTACCCGCAGCTGGGCGCCGCCCGTGAGGTGGATCCCGGCATCACCTGACCTGGGGGAGGGTCAGTGAACGGTTCAGGGGAACGAAACGTCCTTTCCTCCGGCCCCACCACGGTCACGATGAATCAGGGAGCAGAACCATGAGACTCGCCACTGTTCACCGCGCTCGACGGGGGCGGCTGTCCGCGATCGCCGTCTGCACCTTCTTGATGTTCGTCTTCCTGATCCCGGCTGCTCATGCAGCGGCGGCCGAAGGAAGCTCGCCGGACCCGGACTCCGGGGTCGTCCTGCGTGTCGGCTGGACGGTCGAGCCGGACAGCCTCAACCCCTTCGCCGGCTACAGCGTAGAGCTCTACCACCTGAACTACGACTGTCTGGTCGGCTGGGAGCCGGGCGACCTGCAGCCACGCCCCGAGCTCGCCACGAGCTGGGAGAGCTCGGCCGACGGCAAGGTGTGGACCTTCCATCTGCGCGAGGGCGTCAGGTGGCAGGACGGCGTGCCCTTCACCGCGGACGACGTCAAGTTCACCTTCGACTACATCATCGACAACAGCATGGTGTACTTCACGTCCTACACCGACTACATCGAGGAAGTCGAGGTCGTCGATCCCCTCACGGTGCGCTTCGTCTGCAGCAAGCCCAAGGCGAACATGCTGGGCATGCTCGTGTACATCCTGCCGAAGCACATCTGGTCCAAGATCGACCCCGAGAAGGCCTCGACCAGCTACCAGAACGACCCCCCCGTCGTCGGCACGGGGCCGTTCCAGATCGTCAAATGGGAGAAGGGCAGCTACGTCGAGCTGAAGGCGAACAAGGACTACTGGCGCGGCGCGCCCAAGGTCGACAAGGTCCTCTTCGAGTACTACACCAACGCCGACACGATGGCGGCCGACGTGCAGTCCGGCCACCTGCAGGCGGCATGGGGCATTCCTCCGGCTGCGATGGGCAAGCTCAACGCCTCCGGCGACGTCGCGGCCATCGGAGGGGCCTTCAACGGTTTCACGATGCTCGCCTTCAACTGCTCTGACAGCCCGGACTCCCTGGGCAACCCCGTCCTCCGAGACTCCGCCTTCCGGCAGGCGCTCGACTGGGCCGTCGACAGGGGAAAAATCGTCCAGTTGGCGCATCAGGGCTATGCGCGCCCGGCTACGAGCATCCTTCCGCCCGACTACTACGCGAAGGACATGGATTACCACTGGGAGCCGCCGGCCGACCTGGCCCGGACGTTCGACCTGGCCAAGGCGGGCCAGCTGCTCACCGCGGCCGGCTACCCGCTGAAGGACGGCGTGCGCCTCGACAAGCAGGGTGCACCCATCTCGCTGCGGCTGTTCGCCCGCAGCAACTCCCCGACCGATCAGGTCGCCGCCAAGTTGATCGCCGGCTGGTTCGAGCAGCTCGGAGTCCGCATCAAGCTCGACGTGGTCGACGAGGGCTATCTGATGAGCGCCATCTACAACTACAAGGGAGCCACGTACGCGCCCGACTACGACACGTTCGTGTGGTACGGCAGCAGCGACCCGGACCCCAACTACGTGCTGTCCACGTTCACCGCGGCGCAGATAGGCGGCTGGGGCGTTTCGAACTGGGTCGATCCCGAGTACGAGCGGCTCTATAGCCGGCAGGCGACGACGGTCGATCCGCAGGCACGCCTGCCGCTCGTGCACGAGATGGAGGCGTTGCTCTACCGCGACAGCGTCATCCTCTCGCTCACCTACCCCGAGTGGCTCCAGGCCTACGACGACAAGCAATGGGCGGGCTGGGTCAAGTCGCCGGCCAGCAACGGCGGGGTGATCTACAACTGGTACTCGATCGACAGCTACCTATCCGTGCACCCGACATCGGGGGCAGAGTCGGCAGGCGGATCGGGCGTGCCCGTGTGGCCGTTCGTAGTCGCCGCCGCCGTCGCGTTGGTGGCGGTGACGCTGATCCGGGTCAAGCGCCGGTCAAGGGCCGAGACAGCAGACTAGGGGCGGACCTGTCCGAGGTGCCCCACGGACCGGGCCGGTCGCTCGCTCGGGCTCTGCGCCCGGCCGCCAGGCGGCGTGGCGCCCACGACCGGGAGGCATGTTCGACCGCCGCGCGGGTGGCCCCGCGCGGCGGTCAGGCGCCCCGGCTCGTCTCGGGTCGCAACTGCGCGGGAGAGAGCCCGAGCTGGTCCGCGAGGAACGCCGCAAGGAGCTCGAGTGCCCGCGTGACCGGCATGTCGTCGTACCCGATCACGCAGCGGTAGGCGAAGCTCTCCGAGAGTGAGACGTACATCTGGGCTATGTCCTCCACCGGAGCCGCCGGGCGGAAGACACCCTGCTCGACTCCCCGCCGGAGGACGTCCACAACGATGCTCTTCCAGCTCGCCGACATCGCCTCGCACTCGGGGAGGTACTTCGCATCGATGCGGACCAGGCTCCAGAAGTCCAGCCACAGCATGTACTCGTCCCGCAGCCCGTCGTTCACCGGCGCCGAGACGCTGAGGATGAGGCGAAGTTGGGTGAGCGGGTCGGAGGAGTCGGTCAGGATCCAGTCGAGCGTCTTCCTGAGTTGCTCGCTCGCCCATTGCATGGCGGAGAGCAGCACCTCGTCCTTGCTGCGGAAGTAGTAGTGGACGACGGCGCTTGAGACCTCGGCCTCGCGCGCGATGTCGACGATGCGGGCACGTGCGAGGCCGCGCGTCGCGAGAGCCCTGCAGGCGGCCGCCCTGATGCGGTCGACGGTCTGCTCTCCGTTGCGCCGGGGAGCGTCGGCCTCAGGTGCGGCCTTCGTTGCCGGCTCCCACTCTGCCGCAACGGCGCGCAGCAGATCGGCGCCCTCACCGTCCTCCTCCAGCGCCTCGTCGATGCGGCGGGTCATGCGCCAGGCGGCCTTGTAGTCGATGCCGAGTCGATCGGCGAGCCGGCGCGGCGCCGGCCTCGGACCGGGACCGGCGAGGATGGCGGTCGCCTCGAACCACTTCGCCAGCGGCGTGCTCGAACCGGCGAAGGGGGTCCCTGACGTAGGCCTGATCTGCGTGCCGCAGCGATCGCATGCGTAGGCGGGTCGCGTGCGCAGCCGGTGGAACCGGGTCACCGTCCCGCACGTCGCGCACTCGGTCCGGGCGCCGTCCGGGGCGTACGACCGCCGCCACAGCCAGGTGAGCTGCGGTTGTTCGTCGTCTGGATCGACGTTGTTCACGGTGCCTCCTTGCCGCCGTTCGGGCGCGGCCACCCTCGCAAGTACGTGCGTAAGAGGAAGCATAGCAGAGCGTTGACAACGCGCAAGAAAGACATAGCATGGCTGACACGTCAGTCAGGAATAAGTACCGTACGAGCACGTTACGGGAAGCCGTCCGCGACTGCGGGGCATCCACCCGAGGGAGAGGAGATCGCCTGGAACACACGACCCCCGACCACTGCAACACGCTTGTGAAGCGAGGAGCCATGTGGAGGATCCCCAACTTCTTCGGCCTGACGGTGATCGCGTTCGCGCTGTGTCTCGCCCTCACCGCACTGCCCGCCGCCGCCGCGCCGTCGGCGCCCGCGGCGGCTCCCGCCCAGCTCTCCGCGCCGGTCGCCTGGCTCGGGGCGTTGGGCGTGGTCGACCTGCAGACATTCGACCCGACGGCAACCGTGACCCGGGCCGACTACGCGCGCATGCTTTACATCGTCAACCGAGGCGCCGACGACGGAGCCACGGAGTCCGCCGCCGATGACACCCGGTTCACCGACATCTCCGGTCACTGGGCCGAGGGCTACGTCAAGTACCTCTCCCGCATCGGCGTCATCAGCGACGCCTGTCAGAACGGGACGCCGGTCTTCCGGCCCGACAGCCCCATCACGGGGTACGAGATGCTGCGGATGGCCCTGCTCCTGGTCCGCCCCGGCCTCTCGTCGAGCCCGCTGCTCTCCTCGCGCGACTGGCAGCAGCCGACGCGGCGTCTGGCGCTGCGACGCAGCTTCACGGAGGCGTACCCTGCGCTCCGGCTGGACGCGGCGGCCAGCGGCGAGGCCGCCGCGGTCGTCCTGACCAACATGCTCGACGTGTCGTGCTACTACCCGGACTACCCGGTCTCCCGCGACCGCATCGCCTTCGACACCGCCGCGTTGACGACGGCGCGGGGCCCCATCATCGACGGTGCAGGGCACCGCCTGTGGCACACGCCGCGCATGGTCTGGATGCGCATGCGTGACGGCACCCGTCTGGCCGGCAAGATGTGGATCCCGTGGCTCGAGGCCGGCGAGAAGGTCCCGGTCGTGATGTCCGGAGAGCCGTACCGCCGGACCACGAGCCAGGGGCTGAACGCCAGCCAGCGGATGGGCAGCTACTTCGCCCAGCACGGCTACGCGTGGCTCACCATCGACCTGCGCGGGACCGGGAACTCGCAGGGAATCAACGAGGACGAGTACGTGCAGCAGGAGCAGGACGACGTGATCGAGGAGATGAAGCGCTGGGTCGTCAAGGCGCACGTCACGGCGTTCAAGGACGGCAAGCTCGTCTGGCAGAGGGACAAGAAGTACACGTTCCCGAGGCTGGACGTGAACTAGCCGGACGCTCGCGAGCTCCGATGGAGCGGGGGCCGCGCGCCGCGGGCGCGCGGCCCCCGCGCCTTTCTCCCGCCCGCCTCCGCCACCCGCTCTGACCACAGGTGCAAGTACGTGTGCAAAAGGAATCTCGCAATACTTTGACACACTCAGATCTGACGGTACAATGGCTGACTACAGAGCCAGTAATGCTTCCTGAGAGACACGTACCGGGGGTGCTCGTGGGCAACGCTGCGAGGGGGACCAGTCTGTACGCCGAGGTGTGGGTCGAGGAGCAGTGCGCGGCTGTCCATGAGGCCGCGCTTCACCTCCTCGAGCACGTCGGCGTCCAGGTTCGGCACGAGCGGGCACTGCCGATGCTCGTGGAGGCCGGCGCCTCGTGCGACGGCAGCCGCGCCTGCATCCCCCGCCGGCTCGTCGAGGATGCGTTGAGAACGGCGCCGCGCGAGGTCGCCTTCGAGTCGCGCGGCGACGCGCCTGACTTGCGCCTGCGTCAGGGCGAGACCTTCTTCGGTACCGGGCCGGACTGCCTGTACCTGCGTGACCCCGAGTCGGGCGAGCGGCGGCTCGCCGTCCTGAGCGACGTCGAGGAGACGGCCGCCTTCGCCGACGCGCTGCCGGACATCGACTTCGTCATGTCCATCGTGCTGCCGTCCGACGTGGACAACCGCCACGACGACCTCTCCCAGTTCGCGGCGATGCTCCGCGGGACCGGCAAGCCCCTGGTGGTCTCGACGCCGCAGGCGGGCGACTCCCTGCCGGCGATGCGCGAGCTCGCGGCGCTCTGCGGCTCGGCGAACAGCGTGGCGTGCCTGGTGATGCCGTCGCCGCCGCTGCAGTTCGAGTTCGACTCGCTGGACAAGATCATGACCTGCGCCGAGATCGGCGTGCCGGTGGTGGTCGCGCCTGCGCCGTCTGCGGGAACAACGGCGCCGGCGTCGATCGCCGCCACCGTCACCGTCGGCGCCGCGGAGGCGCTCGCCGGACTCGTGGTGCATCAGCTCACGCGGGAGGGAGCGCCGTTCGTCTTCGGCGTCGGCGCGGCGCGGACGCACATGCGCACAGCTGTGGACGCCTACTTCCTCCCCGAGCACTTCCTCGGCAACCACGCGGCCGCCGACCTGGCGCGGTACTACGGGCTCCCTTCCTGGGCGTACGCCGGCACGTCGGACGCCAAGTCGCTCGACCAGCAGTGGTCGCTGGAGGCGGCGGTCACCGCCGTGCTGGGCGGGCTCTCGCGCGCCACACTGCTCCACGACGTCGGCTACCTGGAGTCGGGCATGCAGGGGTCCTACGAGTCGCTGCTGCTCGGCAACGAGATGGTGGGCTACGCCAGGGCGCTCATGAGGCCGGTGCCCGTCGACGCGCACGCGCTCGCCCTCGACGAGATCACGGCGGCCGGCCCCGGCGGCAATCATCTGGCGACGAAGTACACACGCAAGCACCACCGCGACGCCTGGGATTCCGGCCTCTTCGACTTCTCGGTGTTCGACCGCTGGCGGGCGACGGGCGAGCGGTCGTTGCTCGAGCGGCTTCGCGGGCGCGTCGCCGAGCTCCGCGCGGCGCCGCCGACGCATGCGCTGTCGCCGGAAGTGCGCGCCCGGCTTGATGAACGTCTGGCCGGGTGGCTCGAGGAGCTCGAGCCGGCGCGGAGGGCGAGGACGTGAGCACCGCCGCGGCGTCCGCTGCGCGGCATGCGGCCACTCTGGCCGAGGCGCGCCTGTGCGACTTCGTCGCGGGGATCAGATGGGAGGACCTCCCCGCCGACGTGCAGGAGCGGGCGCGGTTCTGTCTGGTCGACACCGTCGGCGCCGCGATCGCCGGTCTTGCCACTCCGGCGGCGGCGATCGCCGCGCGGCTGGCCCCGCGCGTCTGGGGAGGCTACGAGTCCACCGTCCTCCTCGACGGCGCCCGGGCGAGCGCTGCCGGCGCCGCCTTCGCCAACGCGACCGCCGCCAACGGCACCGACATCGACGACTGCGCCAAGTACACCTGGGGTCACCCGGGCGCGCTCGTCGTCCCGACGGCGCTGGCGGTCGGCGAGCGGGTGGCGGCGAGCGGCGCGGACGTCCTCGCCGCCGTCGTTGCGGGGTACGAGGTCGCCTTCCGGATCTCGCGGTGCACGCACGCCGCCGAGGCGTACTACCGCGCCTGCGGCAGCTGGGGCGCCCCCGCCTGTGCGGCCGTCGCCGCGAGGCTGCTCGGGCTGAGCGTCGAGCAGACCGCGGAGGCCGTCGGGATCGCCGAGTACAACGCCCCTGACGCACCGATGTGGCGCGACGTCGAGCACCCGGCGATGGTCAAGCATGCGATCGGCTGGGGCGCGGCCACCGGCATCACCGCCGCGCTGCTGGCCGCCGAGGGCTTCACCGGTGTGCCGAGCATCACCGTCGAGTCGCGCTTCGAGCCGTGGCTCGCGGGCATCGGCGAGGAGTTCCTGATCACGTCCAGCGTCACCTGGAAGCGCCACTCGACTTGCGCGTGGACACACCCCGCGATCGTCGCGCTGGAGCGTCTGCTCGAGAGGGAGTCCTTCGATGCCGCCGACGTGCGCGCGGTCGAGGTCGTCGGCTACTCCGACGCGTGCAGGCTCTATCCCGATCCGCCGGCCACATGCGAGGAGGCCCAGTTCAGCCTTCCCTGGGCCCTGGCGGCGTACCTGCGCGACCGTGAGGTCTCGCCGGCGCACATGCTCGAGGACAGCCTGGGAGATCCGGAACTTCGTCGCCTGGCCGCGGCGGTGAGCTGGCGGGAGTCCGACGAGTTCACGCGGCTCTACAGGCTCTCGGAGGAAGACCGGCCCGGCGGGGCGGAGATGGCCCAGGTCGTCGTCACGTTGCGTGACGATCGGCGGCTTGATTCGGGACCAGTCCGCTTCGAGCTCTATCCCGAAGGCGGCTGGTCGCGCGAGGAGATGGACGCGAAGTTCCGCTGGCTTGCCGCTCCGGTCATCGGGGAGCACAGCGCGGGCGAGCTGTTGGACTGGTTGTGGCGACTCGACACAGCCGAGGACGTCATCGGTCTCGTAGGGTCGCTGGCCGAGGCCATCCGAGGCACCAGCTCTGGAGATTCAGCCCGCCGATCGGGCGGTCGCGAGGTCCAACGACACGGCACGGACAGGCTCAGCGACGGCAGAGAGGGGGAGCGGTGAGCGAGACGATCACGACGACCGCGCACCGGCCGTGCACAAACGTCACCGTGCAGCGAGCTGCTTGTCTCCCGGTGCCGCAGGTCACAGCATGGCCCATCAGCTTCGTGGGCCATCGGAGGTCGGGTGGGCAGAGGATCCAGATCCTACGACACGGCACGGACACGGAACTGTACGACCGCATCGAGGGGGAACCATGAGTGACACGAGACGAAAGACCACAAGGCGCCGGGGGGGAACGGCGGTACTCCTGCTGGCCGCGGCACTGCTCCTCCTCGGGCTCGCGGTCGCGCAGGGCGCGTCCGCCGCGAGCCCATCGGCCTCGCCTGCCGGCCAGACCTTCCGCGTCGGCTGGATGCAGGAGCCGGACAGCATCAACCCGTGGCTCGGCGCGCTCGCCGAGAGCTACGAGGTCGCCCACCTCAACTACGACTACCTCGTCGGTTACGACCCCAGGGACTTCTCGCCGAGGCCCGAGATCGCGACCAGTTGGGAGGTGTCGCCCGACGGCAAGGTGTGGACCTTCAAGATCCGCGAGGGCGTCAAGTGGTCGGACGGTGAGCCCCTCACCGCCGCCGACGTCGCCTTCACGTACAACTTCAACGTGCAGAACCAGATCGGCCTCTACTACGTGTACTGGATCGGCATCGAGAAGGCGGTCGCCGTCGACCCGACGACCGTCAAGGTCTATTGCAGCACGCCGAAGGCCAACATGCTCTCCAACATCATCCCGATCATCCCCGAGCACATCTGGTCCAGGATCCCGGCGAAGAAGGCGACGACCACCTTCCAGAACCCGCCACCCATCGTCGGCAGCGGCCCGTTCCAGGTGGTCGAGTGGCAGCGCGGCAAGTTCCTGCGCTTGAAGGCGAACCAGTCCTACTGGGCCGGCGCACCGAAGATCGACGAGCTCATCTTCCAGCTCTACACGAACCCCGACAGCCTCTCGGGTGACCTGAAGGCTGGCACCCTCGACGCCGCCGTCTGGCTGCCGCCGGCCTCGGCGGCGCAGCTGCGCTCGGTGCCGGAGCTGACGACCATCAAGGGCACGAGCTGGCGTTTCAACGAGCTCGGCTTCAACTGCTACGACAGCCCGGACTCGCTC
>CAIXSE010000743.1 GCA_903921965.1 uncultured Thermoleophilia bacterium
CGTGGACGCCGAGAGCGAGCGCCGCATCGAGCGCGCCATGGAGGTGCTCTTCAGCGGGCGCACCAGCGTGATCGTCGCCCACCGCCTGAGCACCGTGCGCTACGCCGACGAGATCCTCGTGATCGACGCCGGCCGCGTGGTCGAGCGCGGCACGCACGACGTCCTTGTCGCGGCCGGCGGCCGCTACGCGCGCCTGTACGCCGAGTGGGAGGCGACCGGGCAGGCGTTCTGAGGGCTCCGCCGCGACGCCGGGGGCACGCCCGGCCTCAGCCGGCGGCCGCCCCGGACGGAGCGTCCTCCGCGGGCAGCGACCCCAGATCGCGCGGCGCGCGGACGTCGCGCCACGACAGCTGGAACAGGCTCACGACCACGGCGACGGCCGCGGCGCCCCACAGGACGGCCGTGCGCCCCACGACGTCGGCCAGCGGCCCGGCCAGCGCCAGCCCCGCCGGGTAGAACGCCAGCGACCCGAACCAGTCGTAGGCGGAGACGCGCGAGATCAGGTCCGGACGCACCGCCCGCTGCATGCACGTGAGGAAGAAGGGGTCGTAGAGGCCCCACTCCACGCCGATCGCGGCCATGGCCGCGTAGAGCGCCCACACCGGCGCCTGCAGCGCGAGGAGAGCCACCGGCACGGCGGCCACGCTCATGCCGGCGGCGATGACGAGCAGCGGCCGGCGCGGCCGCCAGCGCAGCCCGAGCAGGCCCCCGGCGATCTGCCCGATGCCCATGGCCGCCGAGGTGAGACCCCAGGTGCGTGCCCCGGCATAGGCCTCCTCGGCGACGATGGGGCCGAGCACCTGGAGCGGCCCGTTCACGGCGAACAGGAAGAGCGAGGCGCCGGCCACCATCACCCAGATCCAGGTGTGGCGGCTGAACTCCTTCCAGCCGGCGGCGAGGTCGCCGAGGAAGCCTCCGCGACCGGCGCTCACGGACTCCGTCGCGGCCGCCTCGCCGGCCAGGGCATGGCCGGGTCCAGCCGGGGCGGGCGCCCCGGCGCTCGCCGGCCCCAGGAACCGCGCCGGCCGCATCCCCCAGAGGAAGGCCGCGCTCACGAGGTAGCTGAGCCCGTCCACGCCGATCGCCCACCCCGGCCCGATGGCGGCCACCAGCAGCCCGGCCAGCGTGGCGCCCAGCGTGATGGACCCGCTCGAGACGATCCCCTGCAGGGAGTTGGCCTGCTGCAGGCGGTCCGGGCTGACCACCTCCGCCACGAGGCCGGTGTACGACGGGCCGAAGAAGGCCTCCGCCACGCCCATGCCGACCTGAAGGGCGACGAGCTGCCACACCTCGGCGACACCGGCGACGAGCAGGGTGGCGGTCGTCAGCTGGAGCGCGGTCCGCACCAGGTCGGAGGCCAGCATCACCACGCGACGCGGCAGCCTGTCGGCCCACACGCCCCCCACGAGCACCAGCACCAGCAGAGGGATGAGGCTCGCCGCGGTGACGAGGCCGATGTCGGTGGCGCTGCCGCCGATCGCGAGGACCGCGAAGGGCAGCGCCACGACACGGAACATGGAGCCCACGACGGAGGTGGCCTGGCCGATGAAGAGCTTGCGGACCTCGGGCTCGGTGAGGGCGCCCTGGGTGTGCACGAAGCGGCTCATGGCGCCCATCGTACAGGGGAGCCCTCCGGGCCGAAGAAGAGCCCCCGGGCTCCGGGCTCCGCACCGCTAGGCCACGGCCGTAACGGCCTCTATACTGTGCGGCAGCCAGCACCCGCACAAGGAAGCGTGACAGACGTGCCCGGAACGCGCGAGAAGACGTCTGCCGGCGGCGTGGTCGTCCGCACCGGCGGCGGAGTGGAGGTCTGCCTCATCCGGCCCAC
>CAIXSE010000744.1 GCA_903921965.1 uncultured Thermoleophilia bacterium
CCGCAGCCGCTGCCGGTGACGACGCCGGCCGGCTGTACCCCTCCTCCGCCGATCGCGACCGGCTTCGCCAGCGCCATGTACTCGTACAGCTTGAGCGGGGAGCCGTAGTCGTTGAGGAAGGAGGCCCAGAGCGCGGTCGCGCTCACGAGGTGTCCGGGGACGCTGCCGTGCGGCACGCGGCCGGTGCAGTGCGCGCGGTCCTCGAGTGCCGGCCGCCAGGCTGGGAAGGCACGCAGGTCGGCGAGGGTCGGCCCGACGAAGAGCAGGCCGGTCTCGGGCAGCCGCTCGGCGACGCGCGCCGCGGCCGCCAGCATGGTGCCGGTGTCGTGCGTGAACGAGAGGCTCCCGGTGAACCCGAGCACGCCACGGTGACGGCGGGCCCACGCCTCGGTGGCCGCGTCGGGGACGGCCTCGGGCGCGAAGAGCCCGGCGTCCACCCCGTTGGGGATGACGACGGTCGCGCTGCGCGCGACGCCCGCCGCCACGGCCTCGTCGCGCACCTTCCGGGAGACGCACTGCGCGCCGGCGGCGTGGCGCAGGAAGGCGCGTTCGCGCTCGTACTCCCACGGCGGGGGCTTCTCGCCGGCGAGGACGCGTGTCTCCTCGGACACGAGGGCGTTGACCTCCGCGACGTACGGCAGACGCGAGTCGCGGAGGAGGCGGTCGAGCCCGACGTCGTAGCGCGCCCTGCGGGCGATGACGACGTGCGGTGCGAACGCGCGGACGAGCGCGCCGTACCGCGACGCCTGGCGCGGCGCGAGGAGCCGCGCCCTGCCGTCCTGGGCGTAGGCCCGCACGGTGGGGTGCAGCCAGGTGAGGCGCGGCGCGTCCGTGGCGTCGCCTTCGGCCGCCGGTTCGTGGGGGAGACAGAGGACCTCGTGCCCGGCGGCGCGCCAGCTCGCGACCAGGGCGCGCGCGTGCACGCCGGCGCTCCACGGCATGTCGAGAAGGCAGTTGTAGTAGCACACTCTCACGCGGGCGACCACCCGGGTATACTCTCCGTGCGCGCTGAGGCGCAGTATCCTCGGTCGCTGTCGCGACAGTCAATCCACGCCCCTGCCGAGCCTGCGGGGCGTGCGGGCGGGAGGTCGCCACCGCGTGACGTCCACATCTCCACAGGTCCTGGCCCCGCACGGGCACGGCCGGCCGGCGGGCGACCTGCCGGTCAAGGCCGGCGTCGTGGCGGGGCTGGCGCTCCTCGGCGTTCTCGCCGGCGTGGCCCCCACCCTCGCGGTGGGCCTCGCCGTACTGGTGGTGCTGGCTGCCGCCCTGGTGCGTGCGCCCGCGTGGACGGCCGCGGGTGTCCTGTTCGTGACGCTCGCCGTGCCGGTGGGGTGGAACGCCGGCGCGCTGCTCAAGACCGACGTCATGGTCGGCGGGGTGTCGGTCAGCATCTCCGTCCTGCTCCCGGTGGCGGTGACGGGACTCGCCGTCGTGCTCTTCCTGATCGTCCCGCACGCCGCCGTGCGGCAGCTGCCGCGCGAGGCCCGCGCGATGCTCCTGGTGGCCACCGTCTTCGTGGCCGCGGCCGTGGTCCTCGCGGTGCCGCTCGCGCTGCGCGGCGGGGCGGTCATCGCCGCTCGCGACCTGCAGTACCTCGTGCTGTGGGCCTGGGTGGCCGTGCCGGTGTTCGCCTGGACGCGTCACAGGGGCCTGGGCGACACGCTCCTGTTCCGCGCGGTGGTCGCGGGCGCCGGCGCGTACTCGCTGGCGCTGCTGCTCATGTACGCGGGCCCGTGGCGGCTGCGCCACGCCATCTACGCGTCGAGCGCCATGGCGGGGTCGGACCGCATCAGCTTCTTCAACGGCGACGTGCTCGTCGTGGCGGTGCCGCTCGTCGTCTGCCTCGTCGCTGCCGGTGGGCACCGCGTGCTGCCGCGGTGGGCCGCGGCCGCGGCGGGTCTGGTGATGATCGTCGCCGTGGCGCTCTCCCAGACGCGCGCCCTCATGCTGGCCACCGTCCTCGCCTGCTGCCTCGCCTGGCTCGCCATCGGCTGGGGTCACACCTCGAGCCTCCGTGGCCGCATGGTCGTCTACGCCGTCGCCGTCGTCGCCGTGCTCCTCGTCGCCCTCGGCATCCTCTCGGCGGTCGGCGTCTCGCGGGCGCAGGACCTGCCGAGCCAGCTCTCGGAGCGCTTCTCCCTGCTCAAGACGTACAGCGAGGACAGCTCGTTCCAGACGCGCTCCGTCACGCTGCGTGCCGCGCTGGCGCGCTGGGGCAGGGACCCGGC
>CAIXSE010000745.1 GCA_903921965.1 uncultured Thermoleophilia bacterium
CGTCGCGCGACACGCCGCAGCGCTCGCGCAGTTCCTCGAGCGGGATGAAGCGCCCGTAGTAGCCGAGGATGATGCCGAGGGCGGCGGCGCCGCACTCGACCGCCTCCATCTGGAGGACGGTGGGTGTGCGGGCCCGGCGCGTGCGCCGGGCCATCACTCTCCGCCGCCCAGCATCTGTCCGAGGGCTGGGAAGGCGTAGGTGATCGGAGCCACGCGCTCGAGGACGATGCGGGCAGCGCAGGTCGTGCCGCCCGGCAGCTTCATCCGCGGGCCGTCCGAGGACGACCAGGCGTAGCCGCTGAAGGTGGCCGGATCACGGTTGAGCGTGGCCTCGACGCGGATCACCGGGCCGGCGGCGGAGAACTGCTCCACGAGGAACTCGTTCTGGAGCGCCGCCTGCATGCTCTCGGGGGTCGACGGCATGTCGGCCACGGAGACCACGCGGCCGGGGATGAACCCGTAGGTGTCGACGTCGACGTCGGCCGGCATGATCTCGACCTCCTGGCCCCTGCGGACCTGGGCGCCGAGGTCCACCGGCAGGTACAGGGTGGCCAGCAGAGGCACGTCGGTCGGCTCCACCGTCAGCACCGGGGCCCCGGGGGTGAGGTACTGGCCGGGGTAGGCCTGCAGCGAGACCACCCTGCCCTCGTACGGGCTGACGACGGTGGCGGTCGGCGGACCGGCGTCGTCGCCCGCGCCGGTGTCCAAAGTGGCCACCGTCTGGCCGGGCACGATCGTCTGCCCCAGGCGCACGTCCAGGTGCTCGAGCTGACCCCCCTCCAGGGTCGTCACACGCGTCACGTAGGATCCGGCGAGCAGGATGCCGTCGCAGCTGACGGTGCTGGCGACGCGTCCGACCGAGGCCCAGATGATGGCGGCCACGATGAGGGCCGCGACCGCACCCAGCGTGAGCCACGCGCGCGGATGGGTGACCGTGACGAGCCGGTCGAGCTCGTCGATGTCGTCCAGGCTCGCGAGAGCCTGGCGCCTGAAGAGTGTGTTCTTGTCCTGCCGAGGCACCGCCGTCAACCCTTCCTGTCGTGGCTTCATCCCCCGTTCGCCAGAGTGTATCGGTTGCCGGGCGCCGATACTTGCGGACTTGGCGACTCGGGGCAGGGACCGGGAGCGATGGGCGGGCGTGTCCCGGGAAACACGAATCGCGGTGATCTTCCCGCTCCGAGAGACGATTCACGTATCGTATCGTGCGTGCTGGTACGGAAAAGGACTCCTCACTGCTCTCTGTGTGGTACCGTGGAGTCCTCCAGGGAGGTCCGGGATGGCCCGTGCACGCGTCACGTACTTGAGCGGTGAGGAACGTCACTTCATCCACGAGCAGGTCGCGTTCCTGCTGGAGGAGGTCGGCGTCGGCTACAACTCCGCGGCCGCCATCGACGTCCTCGAGGAGGCGGGTGCTCCGGTCGACCGCGAGCGCCTGCGGGCGCGGCTGCCGCGGGACCTCGTGGAGCGCTGCCTGGCCACGTGCCCGCGGCAGGTGAGGCTGGCCGGCCGCGTGCCGGGCTCAGACGTCGTCCTCGGCGACGGCTCGCTGACCTTCTGCACCGACGGCACCGGCACCTACCTGTACGACGACGAGTCCGGCGTGCGCGCCGAAGGGAGCGCGGCCGCACTCCGCCAGGTGATGCGGCTGTTCGACGCGATCCCGGAGGTGGACTACGCGTGGCCCTCCCTCTCAGCCCGCGACCTGCACCCGCTCACCGCGGGCCTCGAGATCGAGGCCATCTCCTTCGCCTCGTTCAGCCGGCACGTCCAGGACGAGGTCCGCGACCCGGCGCACGTGGCGCCGCTGCTCGAGATCTTCGAGGCGGTGGCCGGCGGTTCGCTCTGGGACCGGCCCGTCTTCAGCATCGTCGACTGTACCGTGGCCCCGCTGCAGCACGAGCGCGAGATGACCGAGGCCGCCATGGGGCTCGTGAAGGCTGGCGTGCCGGTGCTCGTGCTGCCCATGCCGCTCACCGGCACCACCTCGCCGATCACCGTGCTCGGCACCTGCATCGTCGATCTGGCGGAGCTGCTCAGCGCCGTGGTGCTGTTCCAGCTGGTCCAGCCGGGCTGCGCCCTCGTCTCCGGCGTGGGCGCCGCCGTGGCCGACATGCGCACCGGCGGCTACCTCTGCGGGGCGCCCGAGGTCGGGCTCATCAACGCGATCTGCATCGAGATGAGCCACCACTACGGCCTCCCGGTCACCGGGACGGCCGGGACGGGCGACGCCAAGGCCGCCAACTTCCAGGCCGGCGCGGAGGCCATGCTCACCGGCCTCGCCTGCGGCCTGGCCGGCGCCGACAGCATGCTGGCGTTCGGCCTCATCGACGGCGCCGAGACGGTCACGCTCGCGAAGACCATCATGGACCGCGACGTGGTCACGATGATCCGGCGGCTGCTGCGCGACGACCCGGTCGACGCGGCGCACGCCCTCACGGGCGACATCGCCGAGGTGGGCGCCGGCGGCCACTTCCTCGGCCGGCGGAGCACGCGCGCGTTCATGCGCGCCGGCGAGCTGTGGTCGCCGCGCGTGTTCCAGCGCGCGCCCTTCGAGAGCTACGGCGGGCGCAGCCTCGTGGACGACGCGGCGGAGCAGGCGCGTGAGCTCCTGCGCACGCACGAGGTGCCGCCGCTGCCGGACGACGTCGTCGCCGAGATCGACGCGGTCATCGAGCGCTACGCGCGCACCGTGGGCGCCCCCGCGCGGCGCGTTCGCTGGCGCGAGGCGTCCGGGGTAAGCTGAGGAGCGTGGACGAGGTCCTCGAACGCACCCAGGGCCGGAGCGGTGAGCTCGTGCTGCGCCGCAGCCGCGGCCACCTCGAGGTCATCCTCAACGGCGCCTTCCTGATCTCGACCGAGAACGTCGCGTCCAGCCGCGCCATGGTCTCGGCCGCGCTGCCGCATCTCGCGGGCGACGCGCTCGACGTACTGATCGGCGGCCTCGGCCTGGGCTACGCCCTCGACGAGGCCCTGGCGGAGCCGCGAGTGGCGCGCGTCACGGTGGCCGAGCTCGAGCCGACCGTGGTGCGCTGGTTCCGCGAGCACGGCGAGGGGCGCGCGCAGCGCGCGGCCGAAGGCGAACGCGCCGGCCGCGCCCGCATCGAGTGCGCCGACGTCGCCGGGGTGCTCGCCCGTGATGCCGCCCGCTACGACCTCGTCTCGCTCGACACCGACAACGGGCCGGCGTGGCTGGTCCGCGACGCGAACGCCGGCCTGTACGACGAGGA
>CAIXSE010000746.1 GCA_903921965.1 uncultured Thermoleophilia bacterium
GACCCTGCAGGCCATCGCGCAGGAGGCCGACGTCAACAAGGCCGGCGTCTGGTACTACTTCGGCGGCAAGCAGCAGCTCGTGTCGGCGCTGCTCGAGGAGATCGTGATCAGCCAGTCGCGCGTCTTCGGCCGCAGCCTGCCGGACGACGCCACGCTCGAGGAGCGCGTCGACCTGTTCGTCGGCAGCGCCGAACAGGTCGAGGAGCGCGTCGCCCGGTTCTCGGCGTTCTACGCGCTGCTGCCCGAGGCCTCGCGCGACACCGGGCTGCACGAGCACCTCACGGCGATCTACCAGTCCTGGTACGACTGGGCCGAGGACGTGCTCGCCCCGGCGCTCGCGGGGCCGGCGGCCGGTGAGAGAGCGGCCGCGCTCGGCCAGTTCGCCTCGGTGCTGCTCGACGGCCTCTTCCTGCAGATGGTCATCGCCGCGCCCGGGTTCGACCTCGCGACGGGGCTCGCGAACGCCCGTGAGGCCCTGCTCCACCTGGCGGGGCGCGAAGGCGGTGAGACGGCGTGACGCCGGTGCACCGGCCGGCCGGCCGCGGCGTGATCGGCACCGCCTGGGGAAGGCACGGCGAGGAGCGCCTGCTCGCCTCGAAGCCGGACTGGATCGCCCGGCACCCCTCCGGCCTGCTCGAGCTGCTGCGGGCGCCGCGCGGTCAGGGGACGCGATGACCGGCTCGCGCCTTCTCCAGGACGTCACCGCCTGCCTGGACGAGGCCGGCGTCGTGCAGTGGGGCGTCGCCGCGTGCCCGGCCGAGCCCTGGCCGCACGCGCCGGCACTGCCCCGTGCGGTGTCGCTCGGCATGGCACTCACGCCCGCGATCGTCGCCCCCGTCGAGGCCGGGCCGACGGCCGCCTACTTCGCCGAGTACCGGCGCGTGAACGAGGCGCTGTGGGAGGCGGCCCGGCGGCTGGCCGCCGTGCTGCGCTCGCACGGCGCGGCCGCCGAACCGCTGCGGCCCACCATCGGCAAGACGGCCGGCGAAGCAGGGGAGATCGACTGGACGGCCGCCGGCGTCTTCGCCCACAAGACGGCGGCCACGCAGGCCGGCCTCGGCTGGATCGGCAAGACGGCCATCTTCGTCTCGCCGCTCCTGGGACCCTGGGTGCGCCTCACGACGGTGTTCACCGACGTGGACCTCACACCGGCCCGGCCGGTGACCGAAGGCGGCTGCGCCGAGTGCCGGCGCTGCGTCGACGCCTGCCCCGGAGGCGCCGGCCGCGACGTGCGGTGGCGCGCCGGCATGCCGCGGGACGAGCTTCTCGACGTCGTCGCCTGCCTGCGCGAGAACGACCGGCACGAGGGCGAGGCCGGCGGGCTCTGCGGGATCTGCGTCGCCGTGTGCCCGTTCGGGAGGCGGCTGCTGCACGAGACCGGCGAGGCGGGTCCGGCGGTCTGACCCGGCCCGCCGGGCGGCGGCCGCCCCGCTACCCGCAGTCGCAGCCGGGCTCGGTCCCTCTGATCCAGCCCGTGACGACCGCCTGCGCGCACCCGACCCCGGGCTTGACGCGGATCGCCCCGGGGACGCAGTTGAGGGCGCAGGCGCCGCACTCCATGCAGGCGCCCTTGTCGGCGAGCAGCGCCCGGCCGCCGGCCATGGCGAAGACCGCGTGCGGACAGACGGCCACGCACATGCCGCAGCCGTTGCACAGGGCAGGCTCGAGCTCCAGGGTGACCGCCTCTGCGATGTAGCGGAGTCCGGGCATCGTCCTCACTTCCCCCTTCTGCTCGCCAGCCAGGCGCCGACCGCCAGCGCGGCCGCGGCGCCCTGCAGCGGCAGCGCCCTGCGCACCTCCAGCTCGACGCCCGAGGGCGAGGTGATCGCGGACGAGCCGGTGAACTGCATCGCCGTGTACGAGGAAGCGGACGCGACACCCGCAAGCAGGGCGACCCTCGCCGCCGGCGAGAGCGAGCGCCCGGCGGCGGCGGCGACCGCCCCGAGGGCGGCTCCCGCCACGGCGCCCTTGAGCGCGAACGCCCGGCCCGGCAGCCACGGCAGCGCGAGCGGCGTCACGGCGCCGCCGGCCAGGATGGCGAGCCAGGCGGCGCCGACGACCGGCGCGCCGTCCCGTAGGCCGCGACGCAGCGAGACGCCGTCGCGGCCCACGGCCGACGCCGCGAGGACGGCGCCGTACGCGAGGAGCATGCGGCGGTCCCAGGCCTTGGTGAGCACCTCCGGCACGAGCACGGCGCGCTCGCGCAGGTCGAAGGTGACGGTGCGCATCGCCGCATCCGCCTGCATGCCGGCGGCGAGGAAGGCAGGCAGGTCGGCCGCCCGCACCGGCCCGAAGGTGACGCGGAACCCGCAGGCCTCCTTGACGAGGTGCGCGGCCACACCGGGGGCGGCGAGCTGAGGCAGGATGAGGCGCGTGTGCCCGACGACCTCGGCCAGGCGCGTCTCCTCCACCATGCGCGCGACCTCGCCGGCCGAGAACGTCCCCTTGCCCGCGGCGCACCACACGTTGACGCCGCGGGTGTCGACCACGAGCAGCCAGGCGTCGACCCCCGGGAGCGCACTCCGCAGCGCGTCGAGCGTGAGCTTGTAGTTGGCGGTGACGAGGACCGGCGCCGACGCCTCCGGGTCGCCGAACGCGTAGAGCCCGGGGCGCACGCGGTAGTCGTCCCGCGCGATGCCCCAGCGCACGCGCCAGGAGCCGAGCCGGTCGGCGCAGGTGAGCCGCGTCGCGATCCGGGGGACGGGGCCGGCGGGCGTGGGCACCTCACCGGCCAGGTACGGCGCGGGGCCGTACACGTAGTCGTCGCGCCTGCGAGGCGCTCCGCAGCAGGAAGCCTTGCCGCCTGCCGGCCCAGGCTCCGGAGGCGCCTGCGCCGGGCCGCAGCAGCAGGCGCCGGCCGGCGGTGACGGTGCGGTGGAAGGTCCGCAGCAGCTGGAGTCGCTCATCGATCGTCCCGTGGAAGCTCACACTGACAAGGGAGGCAGTATGCGCCCGAGGGCGCCTCCTGTCGACTCACAACACGTCCGCCTCCCGTTCAGACGCTCAGCAGCACGACCCCGAGGAGCACGGCGGCCATCCCCAGCCACTGCCGCCGTTCGAGCCGCTCGTGCAGGCAGACCTGCGCCAGGGCGGTCGTGACCACCGGCGAGAGCGAGCCGAGCACCGAGACGACGCTCAGCAGGCCGATGGCGACGGCCGCGGAGAACAGCAGGGTCGCGGCCGTCAGCAGCACCCCCACGAGGGCGATGCCGGGGAGCGCCCGCGCGGTCACGTCCAGGCGCTTGCGCGTGGCGACGAAGAACACGAGCACGACGGCCGCCGAGGCGGCACGCACGACGAAGACCACCCAGGAGCGGTCGCCGCCGGCGGAACCCGCCTGGTCGATGCCGACGAGCATCACGCCGAACAGCACGGCCGTCAGGACCGCCAGCAGGACGGCCTCGCGCGGGATCCGGGCGTGCGGCGCCTTCGCCCGCGCGACGAGCACCACGCCGCCCACGGCGAGGACGATGCCGAGCCAGGTGACGGCGGCCAGCTTCTCCCCCTGCATCGACCCGACGACGACCGGCAGGACCACCTGCAGCGCGACGATGGGCGAGACGACGCTCATCGCCCCGACCGCGAGCGCCCGGTACAGCGCGAGGATGCCGCCCGCGGCCGCCGCGCCGGCGAGGGCCGCCCACAGGGCCGGACCCGCCGCCGGGAACGGGTGGGGCGCGAACGCGAGGACGGCGGCGGCGCTCAGCGCCGACGCCACCTGGCTGACCGCCGTCACCGACCAGACCGACCGGCGGCGGCTCTCGAGACCGGCGATGAAGTTCGACGAGCCGAAGCAGCAGCTGGCGGCCAGCGCTATCAGTGCGGCGAGCATGCGTCGGCTCCGGGTCGGTGAGGGGCAGGCGTGTCGCCGCCATTATCGCCGGAGCGCAGGTGATCGTGGACGCCGCCGCCACCGCCGCCTGGCCGCTCGTGTGCGAGCGGCGGACGCGTCGAGCCGCGGGCCGCGACCGCCCGCGCGGGGCGCCCTCAGGACGCGCCGGCGCCCTCCTCGCCCTCGCAGGCGCGGATGAGCAGCGCGACGAGCGCCTCGAGGTCCGCCTCGGGATCGTCGAGCCCCATGACGGCGGGCAGCCACGCCTGGGTCGTCGACCAGCCGATGGCCATCGTCACCATGCCCGCGACCAGCACGTTGGAGGCCACCGGCCACGGCTCGCCGCGCCCGGAGGCTTCGGCCGACGCCCGCGCGGCGAGCTCGAACAGGCGCCCGGTGGCCGGGAAGGTCACGCCGAGACGTTCGAGCGGGACGCCCCCGGAGGCGACGGCGGCGACGAGGCGCATGTGCTGCACCCTCGTCTCCCTGTCGGTGCCAAGGATGCGCAGCGCCGCCGCGGTCAGGTCGTCCACGTCCCGGGCGCTCTCGAGCAGCCGCTCGTCGTTGCGCCTCATGACGGCGGCGAGGACCTTCTCCTTGCTGCCCAGGTAGCGGTGGACGAGGGTGTGGCTGACGCCCGCGCGCCCGGCGATGTCGCGGACGCTCGTCCGGTCGTACCCGCGCTGGCTGAACAGCTGGGCCGCCGCATCGAGCATCTTCTCGGTGGCGTGCTCGCGGCCGCCGCGCGGCTCGGCACGAGACCCTTTCGCCTTGCCCCGGGACGCCTTGCCGTCCGCCGCGCGCTTCCGTTCCGGCCCCGGCGCGCATCCTGCGTCACCCCTGGCTGCCACTCCGCCTCGCATCTCCGTCGTGTCCCGACCAGCCAGCCTCTCCCGGATTGTATCTCCCGTCGCGTGACCATCTGGAAACAGGTACGTGATACAACACTGTCTGGGAAGCAGTATCCTGCCGCCGGCCGATGTTCACGGCCGGTCACCAACGGTTGTTCCACGGCGAGGTCTGGCGATGGCACTGGTGATGGACGAGGGTCTGCGTGTCGATCTCGAAGCGGCCGTGTACGAGGGCGACCAGCCCACGCGGCACGCCGTGGCCGGCAGCCTCCTGGACTACCGCGAGGGCATGCCGAGCTACCTCTGCGAAGTGCTGCGGCCGCCGCCCGGTTCTACCTGTGCAGAAGGCGCGTCGCGCGTCCTCGGCGCGTGACGGAGGACGCGGACCGGCTCTCGCCGTCCGGGACGCGGGTGCGCGGGCAGGCTCCCTCCGCGCGGAGGAACACCAGCGAGCCGCGCCCGCCTTGGGCGCCGCGGGCGCGTGCGGGAGAATGGCCGCGGCAGGACCGGCACGACTGGGAGGCCACATGAAGGCGATCGTCTGCACGGCGTACGGCGACCCGGACGTGCTCGAGCTGAGGGAGGTCGCAAAGCCGCGCCCCAGGGCCGGCGAGGTGCTCGTGCGGGTCCGCGCCACGACGGTCTCGCGCGCGGACGTCGAGATCCGCCGGTTCGCGTTCGCGGCCTGGATCTGGCTGCCGCTGCGCCTCGCCTTCGGCGTCTTCAAGCCCCGCGTGCGGATCCTGGGCCAGGAGTTCGCCGGCGAGGTCGAGGCCGTCGGCGCGGGCACGGACTCGTTCGCGCCGGGAGACCGCGTGTACGGCACGACCGGCATCGGCCTCGGCGCGTACGCCGAGTACGTGTGCGTGGGCGGACGCCGGGCCGGCAGCGTCGTGGCGCCCCTGCCGGCGGCCCTGGGCTTCGCCGAGGCCGCCCCGGTCCCCTACGGCGCGTCGGAGGCGTTCCGCTTCCTCCGCAAGGCCGGCATCGGCGCCGGGCAGCGGGTGCTCGTCATC
>CAIXSE010000747.1 GCA_903921965.1 uncultured Thermoleophilia bacterium
ACGAAGTCGTCGGCGCAGAACTCCTCGGGCACGTGCACGCCGGCCTCGGGGTTGCCCTTGTAGCCCTGCAGCTTGCCCTCGGCGAGCAGCTCGAGCGTGACGACCGGCGTGAACGCCGTCTGCGCGACGACGACCTGGGTGCCGTACTTCTGCACGCACTCCTGGTTGTCGGCGATCTGGTACAGGTACACCTCGCGGACCATGCCGTCCTTCTTGCCGCGCACCCAGGTGCCGGCGGCCGTCTGGCCCACGTACTTCTTGCCGATCTCGTTCGGGTCGGGGGCGGCGGCGGCGATGACGTCGCGCGGCGCGACCTCGACGCCCTTCACCTTGATGGGTTCCTTCTTGTCGATGTTGATCGACTTGAAGATCTCCATGGCCTCCATGAACTCGTCGCCGAGCGCGTACTTGAAGGTCGCCTTCTTGTTGCCCTTGAGCAGGTCCGCGCTGCGGCCGAGGTTGATGACTTCCTCGTGCTCGACGTGCGCGATCTCGACCTCGCCGATGCCCTCGGGCAGGAAGAACTTCTCGAGCTCGGCGAACGGCTCGACCGTGTACCAGCCCCTGTCCTTCTCCCAGATGATCGCCGGCTGGGTGCACTCCTCGATGGTGGTCCAGATCGAGAAGCCGAAGGCGATGCCTTTGGCGCCGGGGATCTCGAGGTTGGAGCCGTCGCGGATGCCGATCTCCTCGATCTCGTCGAAGAAGTGGTCGGCGGCGTAGCGCGCGAAGTAGTCGGCCATGCCGGGCTCGACGCCGAAGCCGGAGAGGGCGAGCTTGCCGGTCTTCTCGAACTCGGGGCTGAGCGGGAACTGCCTGTCGCCGAGCTTGACGCCGGTGGGGCCGATCTTGCCTTCGGGGTGCGGCTCCGACACCGTCATGGCGGTGTCGAGGTAGTGCGTGCCGGCCTTGATGGCGGCCTGCAGCAGCGTGGGGTTGAACTCGGGCGCGCAGAGGTTGCAGATGACGTCGATGTCCATGCCCCTGGCCAGCGCGGCCACCTGCTCGGCGTCGGAGGCGTCGACCTTCTCGGCCACGAAGCGCGGGTCCTTGAGCTTGTCGGCCGCGGCCTGGGCCTTGGCGAGGTCGTAGTCCGCGAGCACCACCTTCTCGAGCCACTCGGACGAGTTCGCGCGACGCTTCGCGATCTGGGCCATCGACTCGCCGACGCCGCCGGTCCCGACGATGAGGATCTTCATGGTGAGCTCCACTCCTTGGCGCCCCGTGGACTAGCCGCGGAGGAGCTTTCGCGTGCCCGGCGCTGGGAACACGGAAGCGGCAGACTCCCTCCACAGCCGCTGGTGAGGCATATTGTACAATTTTACGACGGGAATTCCAGTGACAACTTTTCTGTCGCTGAAGTTCTTGGCGGCCGCGGTCAAGCGGCGTGCCGGCCGCCGGCGCCGGATCAGGCCCGGGCCTGCACGCGGCCGACCAGGTCGAGGGCGGTCACGCCGTCGCCGATGACGGCCTCCATCTGCCACACCACCTCGGTGCAGCGGTCGGCCGCGAGGCGGGCGCGCATCTCGCCGCTGAACGGCGCCTTCCGCGCCTCGGCGAGCGCCTCGGCCGCGCCGGCGCGGTCGTCCACGCACACGCGTGAGAGGAAGGGGCGCCCGACCAGCTCCGCCTCGCGGGCGCCCACCGCCCGGCAGAACGACGGGCTCACGAAGCTCATCGACCCGGCGCGGTCGACCTCGACCACGTAGTCGGTCTGCACGCCGGCCAGCAGGTCGACCCCCTTGCGCAGGCGGCAGACCTCGTCCTGGTCCACCACGTCGAGGTCGGGCTTGGAGACGAAGAGCACGTAACCCGCCGGCTCGGGCTCGCCGGGCCGGGAGATCGGGCCGAGCGAGACGCGGGACCACACCGGCGTGCCGCCGGCGCCCGCGATCCTCTCCTCGAACACCAGGGTGCCGGGGCGGAAGAGGAGGTCGCGGCGCGGCCACGCCGGCATGAACGCCTCCCATTCCTTCTCGAGGTAGTCGTCCGGCTCACCACCGAGCAGGGCGAGCAGCGCGGCGTTCACGGCCACCGTGCGGCCGCCGCCGGTGACGATGGCGGCCGGCTGCTGGAGCGGGACGTTGGAGAGCACGTCGAAGACGATCTCCCCGCGGCGCCGCAGCTCGGCGGGGATCCGCTCCGCCATGAAGTACTCGCCCTCGCGCCCGCCGGCCGCGGCCGGGCGCTCCCCCCGCCGTGTCGTCCGCATCTGCATCATCGTCCCGCCCCCCCGATGTGGTCCTGTGCTGTTCCAAGCGTCGGGCTTTCGTGGGCGCGGCACGATGGTACGCACGTCTAGGTGCAGGGGGAACGTGCGTCTAGAGGAGCGGGGACGGGGGTCAGGCGCCGGGCGGCAGGAGCCAGCCGACCGCCCCCTCGATGGTGTCGCCCTGGAGCACGTTGTACACCACACACTCCGCACCGGCGGCGGCGCCGACGGCCCGCGCCAGCGCCATGAGCGAGGCGCGGTCGCCCGGCACCACCGCGTCGAGGCGGTCGCGGATCTCCGCGAGGCGCGGGTCCAGGGGCGCGGGGGCCGGCTGCCCGGGGTCGGGTGCGCTGCGCGCCAGCGGCGCGACGAAACGCGCCGGGGCGCTCGGCGCGCCGTCCACCCTGCCGACCAGGTCGAGGCCCGAGTACCCGGGTCCCACCACCGTGTCCACGTGCCACGAGACCGTGGCGCCCGGCTCCACGGCCAGGCGGGCGCGCATCTCGCCGCAGAAGGGCGGCCGCCGCGACGTGGCCAGGGCCGCGTGGGCGACCGCCCGGTCCTCGGCGCACAGGCGGGAGAGGAAGGGGCGGCCCAGCAGCTCGCTCTCGGCCGCCCCCACGGCCCGGCAGAACGACGGGCTCACGAACCTCATGAGGCCCTCTTCGTCGATCTCCACCACGTAGTCGGACTGGAGCTCGGCCAGCAGCTGCAGGCTCTTGCGCAGACGGCGCACCTCGTGGTGGTCGATGGTGTCGGCGTCGGGGCTCGAGATGAACAGCACGTAGGCGACCGGCCGCTCCTCCCCGCGCCGCTTGATCGGTCCGAGCGAGACGCGGACCCAGCGGCGGCTGCCGTCGCGGAGCGCGATGTAGTCCTCGAACTCCTGCACGCCCTCCCGGCGGAAGTTGCGCGCGCGTTCGGTCCACGAGGGCATGACCTGGATCCAGTGCCGGCCGACGAGGCCGGCGGCCTCGCCGCCGACGAGGCCGAGAAGGGCCGCGTTGAACGCCATCGTCACGCAGACGTCGGAGACCACGGCCACCGCCTGGCACAGCGGCAGGTGGGAGAGGACCTCGAAGACCACGTCGATGCGCTGCGAGACCTCGAACGGCACGTGCGGCACCATCCAGTAGGCCTTCCCGAGGCCGTCGGGACGGGGCCCGGTGTCCTCCATCAGCATGCTCGCCCAGTCTGTCTTCACGGCGGTCTCTTCTCGGGACGAAGGTGTTCGTTGCCGCGAGTGTCGGCCGCGCGTGGAGCGCCCGACATGGGACAGATGTCTAGAGGCCCACCTTGTACATCGTGCGCTCGCCGAGGCCGGTGACGACCTTGGCGTAGCCGCACAGCTCGGCGTCCAGCTCGGGGTCGCCGGTGTCGACGAGGAGCGGGCGGCCCTCGAGCGAGAGCAGCTTCGTCTGCGTGGCGATCACCGTGACGTTGCCCGGCCCGGCGCGGCGGATGACGGCCGGGCTGATCTGCTGGTTGCCGCGGCCGAAGATGTGGCCCTGGCCGCCGATCACGGTGACGACGATGCGCGCCGCCGGAGCGGCGTCGAGCAGCTCCAGGAGCTGCTCCTCGGTGAGGTCGGCGCCGGCGAGCTCGCCGGCGCGTACGGCGTCGACGCCGAGGAGCGTCTTGGGCAGGCCGAGGCGTTCCATCACCGTGCGCGTCGTGGTGCCCGGTCCGAGGATGTACATCGTGTCCGGCTCCATGCCGCGGACCACGTCCTCGGCGACGTCGTTGAGGGCGCGCTCCTCGCCGGCCACGCCGCCGGCTTTGGCGCTCTGCGTGAGGCCGCGGGCGTAGGGCACGGTCATGTACCCGTACAGGTGCGCCGAGACGCGGTCGTGGCGGAAGGCGTCCTCGTCGATGTCCATGACCTCGCCCTCGCGGAGCCGCACGGCGGCGGGGCGGTCGTGCAGGTAGAGAGCGACGACGTCGCCGGCCGCGGCCGGCGACGTGGCGTACACGGCCGAGTGGATCTTGACGCCGGCCGGCACGCCGATGACGGGGACGGCGTCGCCGACGGCGGCACAGATGGTGCGCGCGGTGCCGTCGCCGCCGGCGAACAGGATGAGGTCGACGCCGGCGGCGAGCAGGCCGCGCGCGGCAAGCTCCGTGTCGCCGGCCGTGGTGAACACGAAGTCGGCGCAGTGGATGGCGGGCGGCGCCCCGGGCACGCGCTCGAGCTCGCTGGCCACGTACGACCGCCGGCCCTCGAAGGACCCGAGCACGCGCGGCTCGAAGCCGGCGGCGCGCGCCTCGTCCTCGCCCATCTCGCCGGGCCAGGTCACGATCTCGATGTGGTCGCGCAGGCGCGCGAGGCGCTCGAGCGCCAGCCCCGCGCGCCGCGGCGCGTCGCGCACCGCGCCCCGCTCGAGCGCCGCGCGCAGCACCTCGGCGCCGTCGCTCCCCTTGAGGCCGACGCGGCCGCCCACTCCGGCGACGGGGTTGACGACGAGGCCGAGCCTCTTGCGGCTCACGGGCACGCCGCGTTCACTTCCGCTTCTTGCCCCCGCGCCGCTGCCGCGCCGCACCCTGCGACCCCGCGCGGGCCGCGCCCTGAGCGCTGCGTCCCGAGGAACCGCTGCGGCCCGAGGCCGGGGCGCCGGTCGCCGGCCGCCACGAGACGAAGAGGTACACGAACATCGACGGCGCCAGCACGAGGACGGGCGCCGTGGTCCGCGCCAGGAAGCTGCTGCCGAGCGCGGCCAGCACCATGACGAAGACCGCCAGCCGGAGCAGCTTCACCCGGTGCGGCGGCATCTTGCGGCCCCGCACCCAGAGGTCCACCGCGTCCCAGCCCATGCCGGCGACGGCCGCGACCGCGGCCGCGGTGGAGAACAGCAGGGCGCCCTGCTGCACGGTCGCGACGCCCTTGCCGGCGAACGTGACGAGGAACGCCACGAGCACGGCGAGCGTGACCATGTAGAGGGTCAGCCCCGCGGCCTGGACGAAACGGAGGGTCGGCTTTGCTGGTTGGGGGGGCACGCTGCGCCTTTCGTCGTCGACTTCCCGGCGGGCCTGAGGACGAGGCGCGGGGGACGCCGGCGGCGTCCCCCGCGCCTGGGCGGGCGGCAGAGCGAGCGAGCGCCGGACCGCCCGGCACCGCCCGCCGCCCGTCGGGTCAGACCTTGTCCCTGAACTTCCTCTTGTACTTGCGCCACGTGAAGGCCCACTGCTCCGGGTCTTCCATGGACTCGGTGCGTCGCATCTGGTCGATCGGCTGCGCGTACGGCGCATCGAGCACCTTCTGCGGCTCCGCGTAGGCCTCGTCGCTGGCCAGCTTGATCACGGCCGCCCACTCGTCGAGGTCGGCCCTACTGTACGTCTCGCAGGGTTCCGGTGTGAAGGGCTCCGGCACGACCCACGGGTGGTGGCTCATCCAGAAGCTCTGGATGCCGAAGTCGATCATGCGGTCGCGCACCGCCTCGGTGCCGACGCCGGTGTCCTCCTTGAGATCCTCCAGGCTGTAGCGCACCTGGTCGAGCCGGCGGTGACCCTCGGCGTACGGCCGGCTGACGCCCTTCACGGCCAGGAGCAGGTTGTCGAGGTAGTTGTTGTTGAGCACGCTGATCTCGGCGACCTCCCTGAGGCCCTCCGGACCCATGTTGCGGATCCAGGCGTAGGCGCGGATCACGGCCATCCAGTTGCCCAGGAACCCGCGCACGCGGCCGATGCTCTCGGGCCGGTCGTACTCGAGGTGGTAGCGGTCGCCCTCCCTGGTGACGAGCGGTACCGGCAGGTACGGCGCCAGCTTCTCCGTGACCATGTAGGCGCCGCTCGCGGGCCCCTCGCAGCCGTGCGGGCTCGAGAAGGTCTTGTGCAGGTTGAAGTGGCAGGCGTCGAAGCCGGCGTCGCGGGCCCGCGCGAAGCCCAGGATGCCGTTGGCGTTGGCCTGGTCGGTGAAGGCCAGGGCGCCGGCGTCGTGCAGGATCTCGACGTACTTGTCGATCTGCGGGTTGTAGATGCCGGTGTCTTCGGGGTTGGTGATCATGCAGCCCACCGTCTTCTCGCTGACGGCGGCGCGGAAGGCCTCGAGGTCGGGGTAGCCGTTCTCGTCGGGCATGACGGTGATGACCTTGAAGCCGGCCACGCTGGGCGTGGCGGCGTCGCACGGGTGCGAGAAGATCGTGGTTATCATCTCGTTCCGCTGGTCGAGCTCGCCGCGGGCTTCGAAGTACCTGCGCATGACGCACGCGTTCGTGTACACGGCGTGCGAGCCGCCGCCGGGCTGCAGCGTGAAGGCGTCCATGCCGCTGATCGACTTCAGGTACTGCCCGGTCTGGTAGACGATCTCGAGCAGGCCCTGCAGGGTGTCCTCGTCCTGCCACGGGTGCAGGTCGGCGGCGCGGTGGCCGCGGATGAGCTCCTCGTGCAGCTTGGGCGAGTACTTCATGGTGCAAGTGCCCTCGCTGATGTCGCTGCCGAGGTCCATGCCCAGCGTCATCTGCGCGTACCGCAGGTAATGGCGCAGGACCTGGTACTGGGCCATCTCGGGCAGCTCGGGGGCGGCGGCGCGGGCCATCCCCTCGGGGATGTAGTCCGCCGCCGCGCCGACCTCGGCCGTCACGGCCTCTTCGGCGAGCGGCACGAGGATGCCGCGCTCGCCGGGCGTGCCCTGCTCCATGATGAACGGCTCGTCCCAGCGGGGGGCACGGTAGTCGCGCAGCACGCCGCCGTCGCGGCGCAGCTTCGCCAGCGCGGCGACCTTCTCCTGAGGCGACGGCGTCATGACGTCACCTCCTTGACCGACGACACCAGCTCGTCGATGTCGTCCTTGTCGTAGTACTCGGTGACGCAGTA
>CAIXSE010000748.1 GCA_903921965.1 uncultured Thermoleophilia bacterium
ACGCCGCCGTCGGCGCTCTTCGGCGGGCCGCACTCGCCGGTGACGGCGAACTTGCCCTCGCTGAAGATCTTCTCGAGATTCGTGCCAGCCTTGTACTCGGTCGCGGTCATACCGGCTTCGCCTCCTCACGCACCATCTTCCGCGGGCCGCCGGAGCTGCTGGCGCTCCAGTTCTTCGGCGCGCGGTTCTTGATCATCAGGTCCTCGCGGCCCTGCTCCTTGAGGCGGTCCCAGATGAGGTGCCAGGCGCAGTCGATGTTCTCCTTCTCAGGAGTGGTGACCTCGCAGAAGCCGTCGTGGGAGCCGCCGCACGGGCCGTTCATCAGGCTCTTGCTGCAGCGGACCACGGGGCAGATGCCGGCGGTCTCGCCGATGACGCAGTCGCCGCAGGCGCCGCAGCGCTCGAGCCACACGGCGTGCTCCTGCGGCATGCCGAGCATGTTGGTGTTCACGGCCGGCAGCACCACCTTGGGCGCGAACTTCTCGGCCATGCTCTGGATGCCGATGCCGCACGCCATGCTGACCACGACGTCGGCCTCCTCGACCTTGCTCGCGATCATGTCGAGGTACTCCCACTCGCACTGGCGGATGGCGGCGGTGTGCTCGACGGTGACGTCGCGGCCGTCCATCTCGGCCTTGATCTTGAGCTCGCTCGCCAGGACTTCAGCTTCTTTCTCGCCGCCGGTGAGGCAGATCGCGACGCACGTGTCGCAGCCGGCCACGAGGACCTTCTTGCGGTCGCCGACGAGCGCGACGATCTCGTCGAAGGGTTTACGTTCGGCGGTGATCATTGAGCGGTTCCTTCCTGGACGGTGGCGGGGGAGGCATCCTCGGGCATGGCCACGTCGCCGACGGCCTCGCGGGCCGCGGCGTGCACGTCCACGCCCTCGCGCTTCACGGGGTTGGGGCCGAGCTCCTTGATGCGCTGGACGAACTCGGTCGCGACCTCGGCGAACTTGGCGCCCATGGCCGACGACATGTTGTACATCTCCACGCGCTCGGGCTCGATGCCGAGCTCCTCGAGCAGCACCTTGACGTGGTTGATGCGCTTGCGCGCCCACAGGTTGCCCTTGAGGTAGTGGCACTCGCCCTCGAGGCAGCCGGCGGCGTAGACGCCGTCGGCCCCGGCCTGGATGGCCTTGAGGATGTGGATGACCTCGAGCTTGCCGGTGCACGGCAGCTTGATCATGCGGATGTTCGTGGGGTACTGCAGGCGCATGCTGCCGGCCAGGTCGGCGGCGGCGTACGCGCAGTAGTGGCACGCGAAGGTGATGACCTCGGGCTCGAAGTCCGGATCGACCGGCTTCTTCGGCTCCTCGGCCTCGGCCTCGGCCGTCGCGACGGCGGCCTCAGACTCGGCCATGTCAGCTCACCTCCATGAAGAGCGCCTCTTCCTTGGCGAAGATCTGCGCGTCGGTGTAGTGGTGCAGGGTGATGGCCTTCACGGGGCACTCGCTGACGCACACGCCGCAGCCCTGGCAGGCGGCCGCCTCGATCCTGGCCTTCTTGGCCTCGGGATCGATGACCGGCACCTCGTAGGGGCAGATGCGGACGCAGGTGAGGCAGGCGGCGCACTTGTCCTGGTCGACCTCGGCCACCACGCCGCCGGCCTTGATGACCGGCTTGGCGAGGATGGCGGCGGCGCGGCCGGCCGCGGCGTAGGCCTGG
>CAIXSE010000749.1 GCA_903921965.1 uncultured Thermoleophilia bacterium
GGCGTTCGCCCTGGGGCGCGACGCCGCACACCAGGAGGTCGCGCCGTGAAGGTCACGCAGCTCACCGCTTTCCTCGAGAACCGCAGCGGGCGTCTCGCCGAGGTCGCCGACATCCTCGGCAACGCCGGCATCAACATCCGCGGGTTCTCCACCACCGAGGCCGCCGAGTACGGCATCGTGCGGCTCATCGTCACCGATCCCGAGAAGGCACGCCGCCTGCTTCACGACGCCGGCTTCACGACGCACTTCGCCCAGGTCGTCTGCGTGAAGGTCCAGGACCAGCCCGGCGGCCTTGCCCGCGTACTGGACGAGCTCGCCGCCGCCGGCGTCTCGATCGACTACCTGTACAGCATCTCGTTCGAGTACATCTGCTTCGCCCTGCGCGACGTCGACCGCGCCGTCGAGCTGCTCAAAGGCAAGGTCGAGATGCTGAGCGACGAGGAGGTGCTCGCCCTGTGACCGCCTCCGGCGAACAGCACCTGGTGCGCGACGCGGCCGGCGGCCTCTGGTGGCAGCCGGCCGCCGAGACCATGCCGCGCGAGCGGCTCCTGGCGCTCCAGCTCGAGCGCCTGCGGGCGTCGCTGCAGAACGCGTACGACAACGTGCCCTTCTACCGCAAGAAGCTGGACGAGGCCGGGGTGAGCCCCGCCGACGTCACCTCCCACGACGCCGTTGCGCGTCTGCCGTTCACCACCAAGGTCGACCTGCGCGACCACTACCCGTTCGGGATGTTCGCGCGGCCGCGCGACCAGATCGTGCGCGTGCACGCCAGCTCCGGCACCACCGGCAACCCCACGACGGTCGGGTACACGCGTGAGGACATCCAGACGTGGTGCCACCTCATCGCCCGCACGCTCGCGGCGGGCGGCGTCGAACCCGGCGACCTCCTGCAGAACGCCTTCGGCTACGGCCTCTTCACCGGCGGCCTCGGCCTGCACACCGGCGCCGAACTGCTCGGCTGCACCGTGGTGCCCATCTCCGGCGGCAACACCGAGCGCCAGCTCAAGATCATGCGCGACTTCGGCGCCACGGCGCTCAGCTGCACACCGTCGTACGCCATGTACCTCGCCGACGCCGCCCGCGACCGCGGCCTGCGGCCGGACGACCTGCCCATCCGGGTCGGGTTCTTCGGGGCCGAGCCGTGGACGAACGAGCTCCGCGTGCAGATCGAGGCGGGCCTCGGCGCCGACGCTCTCGACATCTACGGCCTGTCCGAGATGGGCGGCCCCGGCGTCGCCTACGAGTGCCTCTGCAAGGCGGGCATGCACGTGAACGAAGACCACTACCTCGCCGAGATCGTCGATCCCGACACCCTGCGGCCGCTGCCGCACGGCGAGGTCGGAGAGCTCGTGTTCACCACCCTCAGCCGCGAGGCCCAGCCGCTGGTGAGGTACCGCACCCGCGACCTGTGCCGCCTCATCGCCGAGCCGTGCGCCTGCGGCCGCACCTCGGTGCGCATGGACAAACCCATCGGGCGCAGCGACGACATGCTGATCATCCGCGGCGTCAACGTGTTCCCCAGCCAGATCGAAGAGGTGCTCATGGGCATCCCCGAGATCGAGCCGCACTACCAGATCGTCGTCGACCGCAAGGGCTACCTCGACATCATCGAGGTGTGGGTCGAGGTGGGCGAGGCCATCTTCGCCGAGACGATGGGCGACCTCGAGCGCTTCCAGCGCAGCGTGCAGGCACGCATCTTCAACGTGCTCAACATCCAGGTCGCGGTCAAGCTCAAGGAGCCGCGCACCATCCAGCGGTCGGAGGGCAAGGCCGTGCGCGTGGTCGACAGGCGCGCGGCGCTGTAGCAGAAGACCGGACGGCGGCGGGCGGAGGCACGCGCTCCGCCCGCCGCCGTCGTGTCCGCCGATGCCGTTCCCGCTCCTCACACCCCGTCTCGCCATCCGGCCGCTGACCGCGGCCGGCGGTCGCGACGTGTTCGCCGTGTTCGCCGCGCCCGAGGTGATGCGGTTCTGGAACAGCGCGCCGCCCCGCGACCTGGCTGAGGCCGGCGAGTGGGCGGAGTACCTGGCGGACATGCACCAGCGCCTGGGCTACGCGCAGTGGCGCGTGGCGGAGCGAGGCTCGGACCGCCTCGTCGGCATCGCCGGGCTGCAGCCGCTCGACGGCGGTCCCGATGTCGAGGTCACCTACGCGTTCACCCCGGCGGCGTGGGGTCGCGGCTTCGCGACCGAGGCGGCCGCCGCTTCCTTGAGGTTCGGTTTCGAGGAGGCGAGCCTGCCGCAGGTGGTGGGGATCGCGAGGCCCGACAACGCGGCCTCCCTGGACGTGCTGCGCAAGCTGGGCATGCGCTCGCTCGGGCAGGCCGAGTACTGGGGCGCGCGCTGGGAGAAGCTCGTGCTGACGGCCGCGGAGTGGTCCGGGAGGCGCGAGGCGGCCGAGCCGCCGCTGCAGACGGAGAGGCTGGTGCTGAGACGGTTCGCCGGCGGCGACCTGGAGCCGCTGGCCGGCGTGTTCGGCGACCCCGAGGTGATGCGTTTCGTCGGGGCGCGCCGGGGGCCGCTGGACCCCGGGCGGCTCGCCGCGTCCCAGGTGCACGTGCGGGCGCACTGGGACGAGCACGGGTTCGGCCCTCTCGCCGTCGTGGAGCGGGCGACCGGGCGGCTGGCCGGCGAGGCGGGGCTGCAGCTTCTCGACGGCGGCTCCGACGTCGAGCTCACCTGCACCCTTGCGCGCTCCGCGTGGGGCCGCGGGTACGCGACCGAGGCCGCGGCGGCCGTCTTGCGCTGGGGCTTCGCCGGACTGCTGCAGCCGCGCGTGGTCGCGGTCGCGGACCCGGCGAACGGGGCTTCGCTCCGGGTCCTGGAGAAGCTCGGCATGCGGCCGCAGGGGACGCGGTGGTGCTACGGGGCCGAGCACCGCGTGTTCGCCCTGACACTGGGCGAGTGGTTGCGCGACGGGATCGCGGAGACCCGCGCGGAGCCGCGGGACGTGTGAGCCGGGGCCGGGCCGCTCCGCCGCGGCCCGTGGGTCATCCCCTGCCGGGCTGCGCCGTCGGGGTGATCGTCGGCGTGGGTGGGGGCGGCGTCGGCGTGGGCTGCACCGTCGGTGTCGGCTTCGGCGTCGTGGGCTTGGGCGACGGCGTGGGCTGCACCGTGGGCTTGATGGTCTTGGTGGGCCCGGGCTCGGGCGTGGCGCTGGTGCTGCCGCTCGCCGAAGGGGAGGCCGACGGGGAGACGTCCTGCATCTTGCCGTGCCACGCGCTGAACGTCCACGGCACGATGGTGAACGCCGGGTGCTTCTGGTCCTTGAGGGCGGCGTCGAAGAACTTCGCCCACATCGGGGCGCAGTAGGTGCCGCCGTAGGCGCCGTCCATGGGGGAGTTCTTCTCGGCGTCGCCCATCCACACCGAGGCGGCGAGCTGCGGCGTGTAGCCGCAGTACCACACGTCCCAGCCGTTCTCGGTGGTGCCCGTCTTGCCGGCGCGCGGGTACGGGAAGTACGAGCCCGTGGCCGAGCCCGTGCCGCCGGTCGCCACGCGCTCGAGACACGTGGTGACCACGCTGGCCACGCCGGCGGGGATGGCCCGCCTGCCCTTGGTCTTGGGCTTCCAGTCGACGCGCCCGTTCGGCAGCACGACCTTGGTGACCGCCCGTGGCTGCCGGTAGATGCCGCCGGCGGCGAGGGTCGCGTACGCGCTTGCCATCTCGAGGGGCGTGACGCCGGACGTGCCCAGGGTGATCGACGGCACGGCTTCGAGCGGGCTCTTGACGCCCATCTTGTGCGCGAGGGAGACGGTGTTCTCGGGGCCCACGTCCACGCTGAGCTGGGCGAAGACCACGTTGTCGGAGATCGTGGTGGCGGCCGAGACGCTCTCCGGGCCGCCGGGGCCGTCGCCGTTCACCACCCACGGCTCGGCGCCGTAGCCCATGGGGATGACGATCGGGCTCTGCGAAGAGTAGTAGGTTGAGTCGGGGTTCATGCCCTGCATGACGCCGGTCGCGAGCACGAAGGGCTTCATGGACGAACCGGCCTGCCTGCGCGCCTGCCACGCGAGGTTGAACTTCTGCGTCTTGTAGTCGAGGCCGCCGACCATGGTGCGGATGTAGCCGGTGCGCGGGTCAATCGCGACGAGGGCCGCCGAAGGCTTGAACCCGAAGTCGAGCGGCCCGGTCGTCTCCTTGATGACCTGGATGGCCTCACGCTGCCAGTTCATGTCGATGCTGGTGTAGACCCTGAGCCCGCCCTCGAACACCTGTCGCGAGCCGTAGCGCTTGGTGAGCACCCGCGTCACGTAGTCGGTGAAGTAGTCGGCCATGCTGTTGTTGCGGTTCGGCGGGTGCTTGTAGACGCCCAGCGCCTTCTTCATGGTCCTGGCGGCTCGCTCCTGGGTGATGTAGCCCTGATCGGCCATGAGCTGCAGCACGATGTTGCGGCGCTCCCTGGCCAGCTTGGGGTCGGTGGTGGGCGCGTACTGCGTGGGGAACTTGGGGAGCGCCGCGAGCAGCGCCGAGTCCTGCAGATTGAGCTGCGAGGCCGGCTTGTGGAAGTAGGTCTGCGCCGCCGCTTCGACGCCGTAGGCGCCGGCGCCGTAGTAGACCGTGTTCAGGTAGGCCGTGAGGATGTGGTCCTTGGTCCACCTGTCCTCGAGTTGCCACGCGAGGACGGCCTCGCGGAGCTTGCGGGTGTAGGTGCGCTCGTTGCCGACGTAGGCGTTCTTGACGTACTGCTCGGTGATGGTGGAGCCGCCCTGCACCACGCCGCCGGCACGGAAGTTGAGGACCACGGCGCGCATGACACTCTTGAAGTCGATGCCGTGGTGCTGGTAGAAGCGCTCGTCCTCGACCGCCACCGTGGCGTCCTTCATGACCTGCGGGATGTCGCGGCTGGGGACGAGCACGCGGTTCTCGGCCCCGTGCAACTCGGCGATGAGCTCGCCGTGACGGTCGTAGATGGTGGTGTTCACGGCGTTCTTGCGCCGCTCGAGCTGGTCGAGCGACGGGAGGTTGCGGGAGATGGCGAAGATGGCGCCCGCCACCGTGCACAGGACGACGATGACGGCGAGCAGCACCAGCACGCCCGTGATCTTCAGCCAGAGGTACTTGCGCTTGCCGCGCTGCTTCTGCCGCTGACGGCGCTGACGACCGCGGCGGGCCGAGCTCGCCGGGTCGGTGCGGTAGCGGGTGTACTCAGCCATGAAGACTCATTCTCCTGGACGTCGTGACGCGCGGGCCGGGCGTCGCGTTCGGGCCCGCGCGCTCAGGCGGGCGCGCGGCTGAGGTCGTCGTCCCCGGTATCTTCGCGGCGGACGACCGTTTCCTTCTTGGGCTGCACCCGCTTCGCCAGGGGGATCGCGACCTCGTAGAGCACGACGAGCGGGATGAGCATGGCCAGCATGGAGAAGGGGTCCTGGCTCGGCGTGATGATCGCGGCCGTGATGGCCAGGATGACGATCGCCCAGCGGCGGTTCTTCTTGAGGAACTTGTCGTCGATCACGCCGACCTTGGCGAGCAGCACGAGGATGACCGGCATCTCGAACACGGCGCCGAAGGCGAGGATGAAGAGGGCCACGAAGGTGAAGTAGTCGGTGGCCCGGTTCTGGATGTTGAAGCTGCCGGCGTTGAAGCCGAGGAGGAACTGCAGTCCCTTGGGCAGGACGACGAGGTAGCCGAAGACCACGCCGCCGAGGAACAGGGCGCTGGTCGAGATGACGATGGGGTAGAAGTACTTCTTCTCGTTGCTCGAGAAGGCCGGCCCCACATACGCCCAGAGCTGCCAGATGAGGAAGGGGCTGGCCATGAGCACGGCGGCCACGATCCACACCTTGAGGCTGATCATGAACGGCTCGGTGGGTGAGAAGGTGGTGATCTTGTACGCCGACGCGTCGAGGCCGGGGACCCGGCGGAGGGGATACAGCAGCAGGTCGAAGATGCGGTTGCTGAAGACGGCCGCGATGAGCAGGCCGACGGCCAGGGCGAGGCCGCACCAGACGAGGCGCTTCCGGAGCTCGTCGAGGTGCTCGAAGAGGCTGAGGCGTGCTTCGGGGTCGACGGGCACCGCGGCCTCAGGCTTCCTTGCCGGCGCCAGGGGCGCCGGCGGCTGCGGAACCGCTGCCCGGCGACTTGCCGCCGAGCATCTCGGCGAGCACGGCGTCGTCCATGGCGATGCCGGCGCCCTGCGGCCAGGCGTCGTCCTCGTCGTCGGCGGCCGCAGGCGCGACCTGCACCGGCTTGTCGACGGCGGCGGCCGCGGCTGCGCCCCCGCCGCCCACACCGATCACCGTCTTGGCGACCGAGACGGGGCTCTTGAGGTCGATGGACATGCCTGTCTTGATGGCGCTCATGGCCTCTTTGGCGCCCGTACTCTTGAGCTCGCTGTCGACGCTGTCCTTGACGCCGTTGAACTCGCCGCTGATGTCGTCGCGGACACCCTTGAACTCGTCGATTACCTCGTCCAGGCCGAGTTCGGACTTGGCGGTGTCGGTGGCGCGCCTGAACTCACGCACGGCGCGCCCCAGGCTGCGCCCCGCCTGCGGCAGGCGGTTCGGCCCGAAGATCAGCAGGGCGATGACGAGCACAAGGATGATCTCCATGGGGCCGACGCTCACGGGGGGGTACCTCGAGTCGGGAGGGTATCGAGCGCCGTTAATCTTAGGGGCGGCCGTGTGCAGAAGCAACGCGGCCCCCGGAAGGCCGCTCCGCAGAAGTCGGCGAAACCGCATCCCATCGAAGAAACTCCTGCAAACCACGTATGAAGTGGCGATACCCCCCGAGGTTCTGTTGCAAGTTGCCCGGCGCGCACACGGTTTGATATAGTCCGCGACGCCTCGCGCTGGAGTGTGGCCGGCGACCGGGCGCCTCTTCTCTATGGGAACGATCGCGACATACGTCACAGACTGGGTCTACGTCTGGCTGTTCATCGTGGCCGGCGCCGCGCTGGTCGTGGTCATCCTGCTGTTCTCCAAGCTGATCAACCCCAGCCACCCCACGCCCGAGAAGCTCTCCACCTACGAGTGCGGCATCCCGCCCGTGGGCAACCCCTGGGCGCCGTTCGCCGTGCGCTACTACGTCTTCGCGCTCCTCTTCCTGGTCTTCGACGTGGAGGCCGTCTTCCTGTTCCCCTGGGCTATCGTCTTCCGCCCGCTCGGCACGTCCGGCTTCGTCGAGATGCTGCTGTTCATCGCCGTCCTCGGCATCGGTCTGCTGTACGCGTGGCGAAAGGGGGCCCTGGAGTGGGCGTGAGCGACCTGCGCTACCCGAAGCTCGAGA
>CAIXSE010000750.1 GCA_903921965.1 uncultured Thermoleophilia bacterium
AGTCACCCGACAGAAAGCCGCGACCGTGCACGCCGTCGACAAGATCCGCAACCTCGCCATCATCGCCCACATCGACCACGGCAAGACCACCCTGATCGACAGCATCTTCCGCGCCGCCCACGTGTTCCGCGAGAACGCGCGTGTCGAGGAGCGCGTGATGGACAGCAACGACCTCGAGCGCGAGCGCGGCATCACCATCCGCTCCAAGCACTGCACGGTGGAGTGGAGCGACTACCTCGTCAACATCATCGACACGCCCGGCCACGCCGACTTCTCGGGCGAGGTCGAGCGCGTGCTCAGCATGGTCGACTCCGTGCTGCTGCTGGTCGACGCCAACGAGGGCCCCATGCCGCAGACGCGCTACGTGCTCATGCGCGCGCTGCGCCAGGGCCTGCGGCCGATCGTCATCGTGAACAAGGCCGACCGCCCGAACGCCGACCCGTCGGGCGCCCTCGACAAGACCTTCGACCTCTTCGTCGAGCTCGGCGCCGACAACGAGCAGCTCGACTTCCCGGTGCTGTACGGCTCGGGCCTCGAGGGCTGGATCGTCAACGACCTCGACGAGTACCAGCGCGAGGAGCACGACCGCGAGGAGCACATCGCCGACGGCAGCGGCGGGCTCTCCCCGGCCATGCTCGCGGAGCTCGCCGAGGCCGGCATGGACGACCTCTTCCAGACGATCGTCGACAAGGTGCCGGCGCCGAAGGTCGACCAGGCGGCACCGTTCCGCATGCAGGTCAGTACGCTCGCCTGGAGCGATTACATCGGGCGCATCGGCTGCGGCCGCGTGCTCGAGGGCGGCCTCAAGGTGGGCGACGAGCTGCAGCGCATCATGACCGCGGCGGCCGCCGGTGACGGAGGTCCCGACGGCGCCGGTGCGGCGGATGGCGACGCTCCCGCCGCGTTCGCCGTCACGGGCACGCAGTCCGCGCGCGTGACGCACCTGTGGGTCACGCGCGGCCTCGAGAACACCGAGGTCGACGAGGTCGTGGCCGGCGACATCGTCTGGCTCTCCGGCCCCGACGACATCGCCCTCGGCGACACCCTGGCCGCGCCCGGCCTGGAGCCTGACGCCGCGGCCCTGCCGCCCCTCGAGATCGAAGAGCCGACCGTCTCGATGTTCTTCCTCGTCAACAACGGCCCCTTCGCCGGCCAGGACGGCAAGGCGGCGACGCTCAGGCAGATCAAGGACCGTCTGGAGCGCGAGCTGCGCGTCAACGTCGCGCTCCGCGTCGAGGATCTGGGGCGGCCGGACGGCGTCAAGGTCTCCGGCCGCGGCGAGCTCCACCTCGCGATCCTCATCGAGGAGATGCGGCGCGAGGGCCACGAGCTCTGCGTGAGCCGCCCGGAGGTCATCAGGCACGTCGACGCCGCCGGGCACGTCTTCGAGCCCATGGAGCAGCTCATCATCGACGTCCCCGAGGAGTACCAGGGCGCCATCATCTCCGAGCTGAGCCTGCGCAAGGGCGAGCTGGTGGCGGTCGAGTCGACCGGCACCGGCCTCGTGCGCCTCGAGTTCACGATCACGACGCGCGGCCTGATCGGCTACCGCAACGACTTCCTCACCGAGACGCGCGGCCTGGGCGTGATGAGCTCGCGGTTCACGGGCTACGGCCCGTGGAAGGGCGAGCTCCCCGGCCGCGAGCGCGGCTC